>JAJZXP010000310.1 GCA_021806345.1 Thermoplasmata archaeon
AATTTACAGTCACCTTTTGAAACAGGGTATTATAACTGCCGCTATTTCAACTCCAATTTCAATAGCTCTTCCTTTATTAAGCGATGAATTTACTGGTTTATCAGATCCATTTGTTCTTGGCGTGATTATAATTTTGATTATTTATCTTGCAACATTGCCACTTACTTACATTAGACTCAAGAAATACCTCTGGGGATTATTTGCTGCTAGATACTTGATTACACAAAACAGTGTGATTGTTTTTGTTTTTAGAAAAGGCCGGTTAGTCGATTATGCGACACCAATCAACGAGATTTCAGGTGTCCTTATTACTCAGAAGAATTTAATAAAATTTGGCTTGGCAAATGCCACAATTCAAACGAAATTATTTGCCCGCAAGTCCAGAAAGGAGCGAAAGGAATCTATTCCAATTATTGAAGAGGCTCTTACAGATGAACCGGAAAACAATGAAATTGCCCGGAAAAAATTAAAGGTCAAATCGGGTGGAAAAAAGTTGAGAGTTTTAGGCCGCCAACTTAAATACTTGAACTTAAAGGATGCTCAGGATGCAAAGAATCTGATCGAAAGTCTAATCCTTAAAACAGAAAACAGACCAAAAGTCTGAATCAATACAATTCTTAATAATCCCCAATTTCCACATTGTCAGAAATTGAAAGCAGACAACATAATAATACAATCTTTCTCGAAGAAGTCTCACATCATGTTATATATTTTATAGATAAATAGATAAACAAATCATGATTAATTGAGGATTTCGAATAAGGTACTTGAGTTCCAGGGAATTCTTCCTATACTTGACACAATAAAGCAAAACCGTAACCCGGGTGATATTTTCACTTTTATTTTCTGCATTCACCTGTATTTTAAAAGTAAATGTACATAGCTTACGCTATCCATGCGGAATTTTAATGGCATGAACATTGTATCCGAAGCATTAAAACATGAATTTCACCCTTACTCTTCTCACAAAGGTGACCATGACATGTGAAAAGTGAAACATTCTTTTCATGACAGCATACGGATATCCCACCAGTTATCTCTTTCTTGAAATTCTTAAATTTCTCCTCACAGATTCGATGGACAGATTATGACCTCTCACAGATCTGTCGATTGTGCCATCAATTCCCTTGGGATCACTGCCAAAATATCCCTTGTCCCGGTACACAGTGATTCCATGCTTTGAAAGGTCAATCCTTGTGTCATGATCCTTTGCTATTGTTACCGCGTATGATCGGATGAATGGAACGCGATCGTCATCATCAACAATTGTGTGACCCTTGTAACCGAAGAATGTTTTATTATTCTTTTTTGTGAATGAACCATCCTTTGATCTTCTTGTCTTTCCTTCCTCTCTCGGATCATCGTCCTTCACATGTCCGGGATCTGATGTTATGAATGTTGCATCCTGTGCAGATCCCTTTTTCACCTTCATTCTTTTCAGTTCAAGCTGTCTCTTTAATTCATTCCATATGATACGATCCATTCATGTCTTCGATAATCTTTCCCGGAAGAATCATATGGTCTTTGCGTCCCGCAGGAGATCGGGATAATCAAGGAAATTCATTAATTATACCCCGTCACGTATGAGTGTTTCTGTCTGTTCATCCACCATGTTGAACATGCTCTGCAGGAAGAGTACCTTCACCATTGTTATTATGGGAATATGTGGGCCTCATCCCTTGTCTGTATCGTTATGATACAGATCCATGCAGGGGAGGAAATACACTCCAGTCAACTGCATCCTTTGCAAATGCAAGTGGATCATTAATTGCATTTGTCCTGTATTTTTCCTTCAGCGCTTCATCAAGAAGGCTACTCATGCAGTAACATGGCTATCCCATGAATAAATGTTATGCTTACAAGGCATGCTCAGAATGCGGCGTCTTTAGAAATCATCCTTGGATTCAATATTTTCTAGTCTTTATCTTTGTTTTGATCTTGTAAAGGATTTCCTTGATATCCATTTTTCATTAGTGGTTTCACAATGTGATGGGATGATACTGTGATTGCAAGTGAGGCTTGCAAGAAATCTTCTGGAGGGGATATAAAAGTACTCATAATTCTTGACAGTGCCTGTTCTTACATATTCTTAGGTGTCAAACTAAAAGATTCACTGTTCATTTGAAATCTCATGCTTTATCTAGATAGATAATATCTTGTTGATCCTCTGCCTGACTGAAGGATGAGAGCCAACCTGCAAATTTATCGGTGTCATGTTTAAGTCGCTTCCCTTTATCAGCGCTATGGCAAGATGATTAGCATCACAGTATTTTGAAGCAAACTTGTCGGCCCTGAATTCCCGGATTCTTCCGATCATTTTCATGATGACTGGTATAAGAAAGAAAACCAAGACAGAAATGGCGAAGAGAAGTGGAAAATAAAACTTGTAGAAAGGTGATTTTATTAGCCCGTTGACATTTAACATCACCATAATGATAGGATACTCAACAAATATGAATGGTATCAGGGATAAAAAGAATAAAAGCCGATTATCCTTATGCTTCATATGACCTATCTCATGGGCGAGGATGCAGGCAGACTCTTCAGCGTTCAGATTGTTGTACAGATAATCTGTTATGTATATCGTGTTTTTTAAAACACCTGCACAGTAGGCATTCGCAACCTTGGATTCTCCTACGGGAACCAGCATTGGAACTACACCTGGCATATTCTCCGAGGACGTTATGGAATCCAATTTTGCAAGAAGTTCATTGGTATCTATCGGTTGAGCATGCCTTATGGAATTTCTCACCCACAAATTATAGAACATCAGGAACCATAATATCACAAGAAATAATTGCATAAGTATGACTTCATCAAACGAGTTCAGGGTAAAATCTATTGTGATCATTAATGAACCAAAAAGAATCATGGTAAATATACCGAACTTGAAGTAGGAGTAAAATACTGGAAGCTTTCCAAACGATTCCAGATATCCGATGTTTAATTTCCTGTATTTCCTTTCAACAGTAAATCTTGCATAATAAAGGACCAAAAGGATTAGCCAGTAAACTGCGACAGATGCAAATGCGAAGACGAAACTTTTAGCAAGTAATCCAGCAGAGAACAGGAAGTAAAACGGAGACAGAAACACAAATAGTAAATAAAATTTTGAATGGTGCTTCAATATTCTGAAATACTGGGTAGATTCGGTCTCATTATCTCTTCTGCTCTTGATATATTCGATTGCCGGAGGTAATTCCATCATTCCTGTATTTGTAAGGAGATATAAGGTATCCAGTTCTCAACATGTTATACCATGAATAAATGTTGTGCTTACAAGGCACGCTCAGAATGCGGCGTTTTTAGAAATCCTCAATTACCTATCCAGTACAAAACTTAAAATCAATGATCTAATGAAGAAAGCGTAATGCAAACTGCCAATCTCAATATCAAAAATACCAGCGAAATTCTCAAACTATATTTGAGAACAAGGGAAAGGACTTTGGATATAGCTGATCCACTTGAAATTGAGGACATGGTGATACAGGCGAATTCTGACTGTAGTCCGGTCAAATGGCATCTAGCGCACACAACTTGGTTCTTTGAGAAATTCATCGCTTCAAAATTTATAACAAATTATGAAACATTTGATAGATCGTTTGATTACCTCTTTAATTCTTATTATGAAGGAATTGGAAGATATTTTCCCAAAGAAAGGAGAGGTACGGTCTCAAGGCCTACTGTCTCTGAGGTGCTAAAATATAGGAAATATATCGACAGTGTAATTGAAAATTTATTGAAAAATGGAAAGGCCAGTTCTGAGGTTTTGGATCTAATTGAGCTTGGGATAAATCATGAAGAACAGCACCAGGAGCTTATGCTTATGGATATTAAAATGGCGTTTTTCAATCATCCTGATTATCCCGCTTATAGAAATGATCTGAAAACACAGCATTCTAAGAAGAAGGTAAAACAAAGCTGGCACTCGTTTGATGAGGGTCTCTTTAACGTGGGTTTTGATGGATCGGGTTTTTGTTTTGATAACGAGACGCCTTCCCACAAAGAATGGCTTAATTCGTTCAGTATATCTTCTAGGCTAGTTACAAACGAAGAATTTTTGAATTTTATCATGGATGAAGGGTATCAAAGGCCAGAGTTATGGCTGTCAGATGGCTGGAGCTGGGTGAAATCAAATAATATAAGACACCCATTATACTGGGTCAAAGAGCGCGATGATTACAGCATATTTACCTTATCTGGTTTACAGAAAATGATTCTGAGTGAACCAGTTAGTCATATTAGTTTCTTTGAGGCTGACGCTTTTGCTAGGTGGTCTGGAAACCGTCTGCCGAGCGAACCGGAATGGGAAAGGGCATTTTATAATTACAAGAAGACAGGCAGGGAGAACTTCATGGAATCAGATTATCTGAAACCAACATCATGCTCAAATGCTGGTTTATCTCAGGGTTTTGGTGATCTCTGGGAATGGACACAGAGTCCATATTTGCCATATCCTGGAAGTAAGCCAGCCGAGGGGGAAATAGGTGAATATAATCACAAGTTTATGTCTGGTCAGATGGTACTGAAGGGTGGAAGTTATGGTACTCCGAGAGATCACATCCGTTTAAGTTACCGAAATTACTTTCAACCAGAGAAGCGATGGGCGTTCACCGGAATAAGACTTGCGAGGGACAGATGATTAATTCTAATAATATCCATGATCAGAGTCCTCAACCACAGGATTTCAGGAAAGAAGTTCTGGTTGGACTCGGTTCGGAGAAAAAATGGCTTAACCCTAAACTGTTTTATGATGCAGCTGGTTCAAAGTTATTCGAGGAAATAACTAAGTTGGAGGAATACTACCCGTCAAGAACCGAGAAATGGATACTTGAAAATTATTGGAAGGAAATTTGCAGTTTATTTGAAGAGGATTCGATGCTCGTTGAACTCGGCGCGGGAGATTCGTCCAAAACAGAACATCTGATAACCAGATGCAATAAAATAAGCTGCTATATGCCAATAGATATATCGAAAGTCAGTCTTGCGGATTCCTCCTATAAGTATAGAAAAAAATTTCCCAATCTGGAAATAATCCCTGTATGTGCTGATTACACTAAGAATCTTGTTCTTCCATATTACAAACATCGTGGTAATCTTGTGCTATTCTTTCTGGGTTCGACAATTGGAAATTTTGAACCAAATGAGGCGGCAGATTTCCTGAAGAAATGTTCCGAAATCTTAGGCAGTAAGGATTTCTTCATAATAGGTGTTGATTTGAAGAAGGATAAAGAAACACTGGAGAAAGCTTACAATGATTCGAAAGGCGTCACCGCAAAATTTAACCTCAATCTTATAACACGAATTAGAAAGGAATTGAATTCCGACATAAAGGAGGATGATTTCTATCACAAAGCTGTCTATAATGAGCGAGAAGGAAGAATAGAAATGTACCTGATAGCAAGGAGATCGTTCGTCGTGGACATTTCAGGACACCGGATAGAGTTTTACCAAGGGGAAAAGATCCATACCGAGAATTCATATAAATACTCGGTAGATCAATTCACAAATATTTGCAGGTTATCTGGGTTAAAGACAGAAAAAGTTTTTACTGATAATGAGAGAAAATTTGCATTATTTGTTCTTAAAACTGAGAAATCTGCATGAAAATTCTAAATCTCTTAATGGGAGAAGTGTTTTGTTTTTTAGACCTCAGGAATCTCATGAATGGATTTACTTTGAAACAATATTGAAATTATGAATCATCCTGCATTCATCTTGTTTTTAACTGAATTTATAATTATCTGAATAACCAGGATTAAATTAGGGATGCCTAAATTAACAGAAAAATTATTAAAGGAGTGAATATTGGATCATTGCTATGAAAATACTGTTAGCGTTCGACGGTTCGGAAGGTGCGAAACTGGCCCTTAAATTTGCCCTTAAATTTAAGGACGTGATAGAAAAGATGACTGTTCTATATGTTACACCAGCAGTCATGGGATCAGGGCCGACATTCGATTCATATGTTCCATCCACTGTATATATAAAGCAGGATGAAGCAGCAGATAAGATATTGCAGATATCATCAACAATGCTCTCTGATTCAGGAGTTAATTTTGACATTGAGAAGATGGATGCGACAGGTGATCAGATCGCCAAGGTTATAGTAAGGGCAGCAGAGGAGAAATCCTGCGATATGATTATATCTGGAACAAG
>JAJZXP010000229.1 GCA_021806345.1 Thermoplasmata archaeon
GGAGTCCGACCAAGTCAGCTATTCTGGCGTCTGGGTCTACAATTTCCAATTCTTATCAATTCATTAGTGTTTACATCTAATTAAATTTACTTTATCTATTAATGCATCCGGTAATTCATAATACATTTAAAAAAGACTGCAAAACAGAGAATAATCATTTATCAATAGTTTTTTTCATTTCTGAAAAACAATTTATTAAGATGAACAGAATCAAGGAAGAATGGCTGAAGTCTCACAGCAGAATGGGGAGCTTCAGAGAAAACTTACATTTAAGGATGTGTTTTTCCTCTCCTTTGGCGGAATGTCCCCACTATTGAGTATACTGACTTATGGTGCTTTTGCAATAACTCTCGCAGGGTATAATGCACCTATAGTAATGATTATTGGGACCTTACTTGTATTGCTGAACGGTCTCTCTGTAACTCAATTAGCAAAAAGATTTTCTTCATCAGGTGGATATTATACGTATGCTTTCCAGGCGCTTTCTGCAAGAATAGGTTTTGATACTGGATGGATGTACAT
Organism: Thermoplasmata archaeon; assembly: GCA_021806345.1. Next base: position 523 of record JAJZXP010000229.1, read on the forward strand.
GTTCTATTCTATTCTCTACGGACTGGCATATTTTGTTGGGGGAATTTTTATCATTACCACAGTATTGGGGATTCCTGTTCTCTATGCTTTTCTAATAATAATGGTTCCATCAGTTACATTTCTGATAATTGGGATAGGAGTATCTTCAAAATATGCCATTTTTGCAGTTACAATTGAAATAAGTTTGATGGTTGCCATAATCATCTACTCATTCTATATTGCAGGACTGAAATTCTATTTTCCAAGTCCAACAATTTATCACATATCGGGTGCTGGTTTTGTTTTAGGAATTTTATTTGCAATGGGGATACCCACAGGATATGGTTCGATTGCACCCGTTTCTGGAGAAGTCAAGAATCCAAAAGAAACAGTGGGACGGAGTGTGATTTCCGTAATTTTGGTAGGTGGTGCATTATCAACACTTATGATCTACGCCTTTGCAAATCTTATTCTTCAAAATGGAATATTGAACACTCCAGTTATGTCAACGCAACTACCTGTAGTAGGCATTATCAGAAACTTTTTCGGAAGAGATGGTTACCTATTTTACTATGCAGTTGCAATTGCGACTATAAATGATGCAATTCTAGCAATGTTGTCCTTCGGGTCAGCTGCTTCAAGAACATTGTTCAGAATGGGTTACGACAGAACAATATTGCCGATTTTTGGAAGAAAGGTCGGGGATCGGCCTCTAATGGCAACCATATTTACTAGTGCCTTAATGATCTTCATATCACTTCTGATGCTTTTGTCCGTTGGGTCCGAAACTTCATTCGTAATACTGGGAACAATCGCATCACTGGGTGGATTATTCATTCACGTGAGTGCCAATTTCTCGCTGATAAGAATCGGGTATAGGCGTGGAAAGAGACTAATGAAAAAAGCAAACGACAGCTTATTCCGCATTTTCGCAGATTTCAAGGAGTTAATACTTGCTACAACTGGAGCAGTTATCAGCAGTGTTGTCTTAATTTATTCCGCATATTCAACTGTACCAGATTACACCATGGTCTTTCTCGTTTGGATAGTAATAGGTTTCATACTCTCTGAGGTAAAGGGAATAGTTGGAAAGACTCCAAATGAAGTGGATGTCAGTAGGGAAGGGATTATAGTGGCACAAAATCTGATGAGCATAACTGTAGGAGACTCTCTCAATAAGGAAAGCCAGGCGATAGTTGGATTAAATGAAAATTTAAGTGATGTACTGGAAAAGCTCCTGAAGTCAAAACTACCGGCTGCAGTTGTTGTGGACAAAAATAATATGCCAGTTGGAAGGATTGAGGTTATCAATTTACTTCTACTTCCAAAAAACGCGCTGAATGCAAGATACGTCAGGCAGGTTCATTTGGAAAAATCCGTAAACATAAAATCAAACGAAAATGTTGCTGACGCAATAAGAATTCTCAAGGAGAATGGGGTATCCACACTAACGGTTATTGACGATCAGGGAAAGGCTGTAGGGGCAATAAGTGACAGAGAAGTCATGTCAAAGCTAAGCGAAGTGGAAAAACCAAATCTTGAATAGATCTTGAAAGAAAAAATAAGACATAATAACTGATGATAAGGAAATTTTTATGTGAAAACACTGGAAAATGGACGTTTCAACAATATAAACATAAAACCTTCAAAGTAACAGCCTGGTTTAATATCTCTACTATTCAATAAAAATTCATCGTGATTTATATAAATGGGGCTGCCCGGATTTGGACCGGAGTCTCAGGCTCCCAAAGCCCGTAGGATACCAAGCTACCCCACAGCCCCTTAATCGGGTAAACTTTGAGCAAATAAAAAGTTAACTGTAGAAAATTGTTAGAATTACAACTTTACGAACGAGAAAACCACTGATCCTGCGATATGGATGAATTGCCTAACATTTTTCCAGTTCAATGGAATCAAAAATAATTTCACATGGCATATGAGAATTTAAGCCTGATAAGTTGTTGATGTTCAATGGAATGAGAGATTAAGCAAGATATTTGAAATAAATAAAGGAGTCACTGTTGATGAAGCAGGAACATCCAATCCTTTGTGATGCAGAGCATGCCAGAGAATGATCGCAACTCCAAATAAAACCATCCAAGGATCTGTGAAAACAACAACTTAAAGACTTAATTCATTTATAAAAGTTCAGAATAACGAATTATGGACCCATTTGCACCAATTAAGATCGGAGATGTAGAAATCAAAAACAGATTCGCTCTTGCACCAATGATCTCAAATCTGGCGGATGTTAATGGTTATACAAACGATATACATCAGGCATATCTAGAAGAACGGGCAATAGGCGGATACGGATTAATAATAACAGAGTATTCACACATAGATTCACCGTTTAGCAAAGGATCAAGAAATCAACTTTCTTTTGTATCTTTGGATCAAGTTCCAAGCCTGAAAAGACTAACCGAAAGAATTCATTCCCATGGATCAAAAATATTCGCCCAATTGGTTCATGCAGGAGGAAAAGCACTGACAAATGGAAACGAACGTCCCTTTGCTCCATCTGAAGTTCCTTATTTGGGAAAAATTCCTATGGAACTGAAAGAAGATCAATTGGAACAAATCAGGGAAGCTTTCCTCAAAGCCGCAAAAATAGCAGAAATGGCTAATTTTGATGGAGTTGAACTTCACGGAGCCCATGCCTATCTTCTCCAGGAGTTTCTATCACCCTCTCTTAACAAAAGAACTGATAAGTATGGAAGGGATTTCGAAGGAAGGCTGAGATTTCCTCAGGAAATAATAAATTCTATCAGGGAGGAAACGTCCATGGCAGTTGGAATCAGGCTGAGCCAATATGAGGATGAAGTGGACGGCTATAATTCCGAATATGGATTAAGAGTTGCTGAATCCCTGAAAAACCTGGATTATGTACATCTTTCAGCAGGACGAATGGCACCTCCAGGATCATCCGCGTCATACTTTTCTCCGTATAATCATATTGGAATGAAGTTACCAAGGAAACCCAGATTGACGACCATTGCGGTAGGATCTATTCTGAACCTGGATTCAGTGAAAAGGGCTTTAGAAAAGAGCGATATGGTCAGCATGGCACGTGGGGCTCTGGCAGATCCATTTTTTCCCATTAAATTGAAGAATGGAATCACACCAAGACCATGCATTAGGTGCAATCAGGGTTGCAGAGATCTTTCATTTGGTCAGGTTAGGTGTACTGTAAATCCCATAACTGGAAACGAAACACATTATAATGAAGAAATCTCAAGCGGAGAGGTTTCCGTTGCAGGGGCAGGTGTTTCGGGTTTAGAATGTTCAATCTATCTCAGGAAAACCGGATATAATGTCACACTCTATGAAGAAGAAGGAAAAATAGGAGGAAAACTGAACGAATATAACGAGATAAACAAGGCAGGAGAAATAAACAAGTTACTTGATTTTTACAAAATGGAGACTATGAGACTGGGAATCAGTGTTGTTTTGAGCACAAAGAAGAATTCAAAAGAGGTTGACATATTTCTTCCAGGATTCCAAAAATATCCTGAGATCAATAAAATCGAAAATGAAATCCACATTGACAGCAATATATACGAGCATCTCGACAAGATACTGGAATTATCAAAGACACATAGAATATACATCACGGAAAGAAGTCTCAGAAACCTTGACAGGCACAGACAGATAGAATCAAGAAAACTCATGGAAAATGCTGGGATACATTTCGAGGAATTCGACACGAGTAAGAAATATTTCGGCAAAATAGAAAGAAACCAGTATGATATCTACCAAGCGGCACTCAGGGGAATAAACGCCGCTAGGGATTTTATTATGTTGAATAGGGATAAAGTTACGAACTCCTCTCTCCCATAAGTTTTCGTTCTCTTTTTTCTCTGTATGATTTTATTTCAGAATTTTCCTCTTCTGTCGGCTTAACATCTTCTTTAGGAAGATCGAAGATGAAATTTGGTAAAATCTGCTTTGTCAGAAGCACTTCCCTGGAAGCTTTATAAATTGGTTCCTCCATGGACATTGCTTCACAGTTAATCCCAATGATTTTTGGATCATCAACGTGAAAAAGACCTGAAATGAAGGCTTTTCTGTAATTATCCGACAGGTGAATATATGTTTTATCGGAAGGGAAAATTCCCGTTTCCTTTAATATTGAAAATTCTTCATCAGTTGTTTGATAATAAGCAGTTTTTGGAATATCATCTGTAGGTAAATCGCTTAAATCAATTGGTATGGTATGTCCGTAAGTTGCCCTTATTTCTCCCCTTTCATTTAACTCATATCTTCCACGCTCGTCAGTTGAGCATAGAGCCTCAATATGCAACGGAGTTATGAAGCCATACCTATGTCTCTGTGCTTTTATGGCAGGTATGATGGAGTATATTTTTGCATAGCCATTTGGCGTAAGCCTTATCCCATATCTTTCGGGGAAATGCCTGAGCATTCCTGCCAGAACTTTTCCTAGGCCTTCAACCTCATCGGGATACAGCAATACTTTCCCTTTTTCGCCACATTCAGGGCATGCATCCCCCCTAAATGAACCGTGGGAAAAACATGATCTTACCTCAATTTCCATTATTTCATCTCCTCAGATATGCACCCAGACTCTCTGATATGTCAATGGTATTATATCTTGACGTTAATGTGTTTGTAACCGATAGTCCATGACAGACTTCATTTATCTTGACGTCAGAGGAATTTATGAAAAGGCCATGAACAGCCGAAACAAATATTTTGCTTGCCCCAGATTTTCTTATGATTTCTGACGACCTCAATATGGTCCCACCCGTTGAAATTATATCATCCACCAGAAGCACATTGAGTCCCTTAGCATCCACATGATCCATATCGTATTGCACCGTTGTTGAATCTATTCTTTTCTTATTCATAAAACTACTGTTGCATCCGAGAACCTCACCCACTTCTTTGGCAAGCTTGTATGCACCGTCATCCGGTGCCATTACTAGCTGTATTGAATTATTTTTATGTTTCTTGGCAATATCCCCAGAAACGTGCAGGTCTTCGCATTCAGTGTTAGTAAATTTGAAAGAATATGTATCATGTATGTTCACAGTAACGATTTTCTGGACACCCTCCGAGATTTGATTCATTATAACTCTTGCCGAAATTGCCTCTCCAGGCTTGTATACCATATGCTGCCTTGCGTATCCGAAGTAGGGAACAAGCACAGTAATCCCCGATGGCTTTTGTTCCTTAACCGCATCAAGAATAAACTGTAACTCCAATAGTTCCTCTTCATTATTTGTGTTTCCCACAACAGTCACTTCCTTTTGGTATAAACTTCCATTGATTCGGACATACATCTCTCCATCTGGAAATCTTTTTTTCTCAACTTCGTGTAATGTTCCGTCAATCTTTTGATTGATCATTCCTGCTAAATTTATAGTTCTGGAGGTTGCAACTATGTGCATAAATACCTTATTGGGGTTTTTTATTTATATATATTGAAGTTTACATTCAATGTAGGTTTTCGTTAAAATCCTAATGTCCCATGGACATCGAACGATTCAATTATTCAATGGAGAATTTTTTCGCTTTTTTGCAAATGTCTGTGAATTCATCCTTGGTAATTCTTCCTGTATTTACGTTCCTTGGGCTGGGGTGAAAAACAGCCATTATTACCAAATTTCCAGTCTTTTGAA
>JAJZXP010000315.1 GCA_021806345.1 Thermoplasmata archaeon
TTTCTTTGCCAGAGATTCATAGTCTGCCAGAGTAGAAAACCCGGGCTTTCGTCAGGTTTCTCAAATTTTGTAGGGATCTTATTTGGTGATGGCATAAGCTTGAACCTCACTGTAATTTGCATATTTTTTCAATGAAAACAGCCATTCTTGCAACATTCTCCATTGTTTTAGGCATTCCAGAAGATATACCATTTCCTATCTCCTTCTCCATCTCCTCTTTATCAGGACAGTTAACTTTTATATGGTTGGTGAGCCGAGTCTTTCCATCTGGCAAACTTGAAAAAGTGTGAATAAACTCTATGTTTGCTCCCAAATTATCAATTACAGTTTCATCAGAGAAACCCTTATCTGGGTCGGCAAGAGTAATCTTATAGCTTAATAATTCCTGTCCTTCGGGCTTGATTTTCCCATGAACTCCTTTTTTGAATTCTCCTTCAAGGGATACACTTTCAATTCCATGATCCCATATTATCCAGGATTCTACTCTGCTATAAAGCTCCCATATTATCTGTTTCTTTGCGCTGGTTACGATACTGTGTTCAAATTCCCAGGCCATTATACCACAATAACCATATAATATGCGCATATATAATAAGTGCGCTTATGTTTTGAGATCCTATTTGCTACAAGAAAACTATACGAGTAAACCTTTCACATGACCCTAACTGGTCCATTCTAACCGTAATTGACTTTCATAATAAAAAACGCGACCTAGGAAATGAAGTTGGTCACTTGTAGACGTTCTTTCTATGACCCAGTGATCTGACAACTATCACTCTTCTATTCTCATCTATGTCCACGATCACTCTGTAATCCCCGACTCGCAACTTGTACTCAACCCTCCCTACTAACCTCACAAAGAACCTGTGTGGATTGCTTCTCGCGCTTTCTATTTTCCGGATAATCCTTTTGGCTACAGGAACGTCTAGGCCCCGAAGCTGGAAAAGGGATTCCTCTGAATATTCAACCTCAAAGTCTGTCACTGGATTCCCAACTGTTTCTTGACTTCTTCCGTGGTGTGGGTCTTCTTCTCCTTCACATCTAGGAGCCCTCTAAGTAGAGAAGCCCTGAAATCCTCAGTGTAAACTCCCTCCTCATCGCCCTCAGGAATTAGTGACATGAGTGCATTCAGCAACTCATCGTATGTCATTCTTTTGTGCGCTCTTAGTCCATTCAATTTCTCTCTTGTAGATCGGCTAATTTGTATAGTTGTGTAATCCATGTATATCCATTGTATAACTGATGTATAACCACAATATAATCTTTGTCTTTCAGCCCATTTAGACCTGGGTGTCGAGTAATGTTTACTCATTGTGAGATAATGGAGAGTTTCCTATTTTTCAAGTACAGCAAAAGTATTCACTTAATATTTTAAGCGAATACCGACTGGTCTATTTTGCCGTCAATTTCTAAATCTTCAGAATAAATCCTTTGTGATAGGTCTGAGTGTAATTATATGTTATACATGGTCCTGAGTAATGGTTATATATGACTATAACATTTATGTACTATGAACCAGACTACCATACAGGTTTCTAAAGAGACGAGGGAGAAACTCAAGAAACTTGGAAGGAAGGGCCAGACCTACGATGAAGTTATAGAAAACCTCCTAGAAATCAGTAAAAAAGCAATGTTCTTCAACGAACTTGACAGAATAGCTGACACAGAGGAGTTCATCCCTCTTGACAAGCTATAGTGTCCTTGTCTCAACCACTGCCTCCAAGGAATTCAGAGCCTTACAAAAGAAGGAGCAAGATAGAATAAGGGAGAAGTTGAACGAGCTCGCGGAAAATCCCACGAACAACTCCAACAGGCTCGATACCAAGAAACTTTCTGGGACTGAACACGAATATTTCAGGCTGAGAATTGGGGAATACCGTGTTATATATTACCTACAGGAGAAAGCAATTAGGGTTGTAAGAATTGCAATACGCTCTGATGCGTACTCATGGCTCGATTAAATTTAGAAAGATATGGTTATGATTTGTATTCACTTAAAACACTAAGGAAAGCCCGACCGGTCCATTGGTTTTTATTCTTTGATTTTTTTTATCACTGATAGCGTATTTATGATATCTGTGTTAACAGATAGTTATCAGTGATACATTAATAAAGTATCACTGAATATGGATACACGATAAATGAAGATTTAGAGCCAATTTATCAGTATATAATTGAGAAACTCCAGATTTCTCCCGATGAAAAAATGGAATGGTCGTATCCAATATCTGTTGGAGAAAGGGAAATACTGATAGATATGGCGATCGAGTCCATAGACACTATGACGCTTGTTGAAATCAAGCCTAGAATAAATGAAGACACAATATACAGAATATATGCCGTTTCGCATTTAATAAATAAACAAGTATTAGGCAGGAAGAAGATGAGGCTAGTTTGTGTTGGAAAATCACTGAAGTACAGCACTCAAGAACTTGCCAAAAGACTTGGTGTAGAGACCTTGCTTATTCCTCCAAAATTGTATCAGTACTTGTCACCGAGGGTAACCGCGTCTAATTTGAACGCTCTTGCTGAACACTTTAAACTGAGCCGGTCAAGACTTACTTCCGAAAAGGCATGGAAAATCGTCTGTTGCTTACTGACTGACAAGCCACCAAACATTCTTGCTGTTTCTAAGAAAACCGGCGTTTCATATGGCTGGACAAACAATATAATTCATAAACTTGAAGACTCTGGAATAATAAATGGAGATTACGGTTTAAGAATCAAAGACATAGATAAGCTTTTCAATGTAGTCTCGTGGGAAAGACCCTTGGAGGGCCTGCTCGTTGAGACTATAAACACAAATTTCGGTACCGCGACCCAGTGTATAAATGAAGTCGCACTCAATCTCAACAAGCTTGGAATAGATTATGCTTTCACGGCCCATTCATCTGCCGTTTCATATGGTTCAACCATAATGAGAGAAGATACCGCATACATCTACCTCTCAAAACCATCCGACAGAGAAGCTATCAGGTCCCTCTCTGAAAGGGGAGCGGGCGGATGTCGCTTGAAGGTATACGTACCCGAAAGAGACATCATGAAGTCTTCCACCATGTTTAATGGTTTTCGGATTGTTGATGTGTGCCAGAATATACTGGACCTTGCAGGTTTAGGTACGGACGGGCGGACCGCCGCAAAAGATCTGGTGAATAAGATTGGTAAATGAAGAAGGTGGAGAACCCACTCTGGCTCTGGATTCATATAAAGAACTTAGGTACATTTTCAATTGGAGCATCGCTAACAGAAATTACAGGCCAGGCGATATTGTTCTCATAGGCGGATGGGCAGTCCATTCATTTAATCCTTGGAAATATTCACTAGATATCGATTTAATTGCAACTGATCGTTTCAAAAAGTCGTTACAAAGTCACCTATACTCAACCAGAAAATATAGTAGAGAAAGGAACGGTGCAGGAAATACGTTATTTCTAAAAAGTTTGGACACTGGAAACATTTATCTTGACTTTCTACCAAAAAAAGACAAATTCCATGGAACAGGAATAACACTCAATTTGTTAAAAATAGATTACGGAACTACTACCAAAAATATTTCATATTCCTTCGGGGCTGAGTTTCAGGTCATTGTCCCCGAGATCTCAATGCTCTTCTTGCTAAAATTAAAAGCAGCATGGGACCGATACTATGAGTTATCGCATGCAACCGTACAGGACAAAGATCATTTGAATGACAAATTTACCAAGGATTGTGGTGACATTGTTGCGTTGCTTCAGAGCGATGAATTTCAATTTGCAAGATTTGATTGGTTGTCAACTTTAATTTCTGAATTTGATTTCTTAGAAGGTTTTCTGAAACAGGGAATTATAGAAGCTAATTCAACATTTGATCATGTTTCTCGTAATGAAGGAAAAGCGCTCGTTAGAAAGCTATTATCTCTCATTTGATGAAACACTGAATTGAATGGAAATAAGGGTTTTGAGAGAGATCCAAGACTGCTCCCTTAAACTTTAATCAAATCCCGACCGGTCCATAATATCTTTTAGTTTGGAGTCCGGTACTTATACAAGACCACAAGATTTTTAGATATAGTCAGTATAACTGATTATCAGGTGAACTGATGACTATGAATGAAAGTTATATAACAGGCCCGGATTTTGTGGCTCTACAGGTTAATGACATTGAAGCCTCAAGAAAATTCTGGACAGAAACTGTAGGCCTAAAGCAATTACCGAAAGCACCTCCAGGTGCAGTCCTTTTCGACACAAAACCGATACAATTTGCCATTAGAACTCCCTTGGTAGATCTCAAGGCGGTAAATCATCTGGGATGGGGGATTGCTTTATGGATGCACGCGGATAACGTGGAAGCGCTATACGATAGCCTTATAAAAAAGAAAGTAGTAATACTTCGGAAACTTGAATCAGGGGCTTTTGGCAAACAATTTACGTTTTCTGACATCGATGGATATTACATAACTGTACACGGAGACAAATGACTTCAATTGATGAAGACCGAAACATGACCTTAAACTCATCATTCGGTTTCATGCTAGCCAAAGCGGCACAAAAGATTGCGAATATTGCTCAGGAGGGTTTGGCCCCACTTCAGCTCGATACTCGTCAGGCAGGTCTCCTCGCAACAATAAAGAAATACGAACCCGTCACTCAAACAAGGATCAGTAAGCTACTTCGAATAGATAGAACTACAATGGTAGCCCTGATAGATGATTTGGAAAACCGTGGTTGTGTGGTGCGAACGGAATCACCACAAGATAGACGAGTAAACAACTTGACTTTGACGGCAAAAGGAACTGAGATTTTGGACCAGGCGTGGAAAAAGATATTGGAGAGTGAGGAGATAGGACTTCAAAGTCTTTCCACTTCTGAAAAGCAAAGTCTGATCAAAATGCTAGAAAAGTTAACTGGATACTAGTGATCGCTATGAACAGGCTAGACAAAACAGGAAAAGAGACGATAGTTTCCATAGATGCCGTTGAGCCATACGATTTTGAGCTATCTCTCAGGGTGAACAGATCTTTTCTGCCAAAGAGTGAAGCTGAGGACAAAACCTTTCATATTGCTGTTGAAAAGGATAACACCCCTATTATGATCACAATCAGCAAAGATCAAGCGACAAGGAATAACACTGTAGCAGCTGCAGACCCAGAGATTGAAGAGGCTTTCCTAAAGAAAACCGTTAAGTGGGTATTATCCACGGAACTCGATCTTTCTCCTTTTTACGGGCTAATAAATAATGATGCAAAGCTCGATTCAATCATTATGCCACTACATGGTCTAAAACCATTCCGTCCAGCATCATTGTTTGAAATGGCAGTTGTTGCAATAACTGAGCAGCAGATATCGCTGTCTGCGGCGTTTCATATAAGGTCCCGGGTTGTTGAACGTTTTGGAATGCCCCTGAAGAGCGAATGGATATTTCCAGATGCTAACAGATTGGCGAATGCAAGAGTAGAAGACCTTAGATCATGTGGCCTCTCAAAACAGAAGGCCCAATACATCCACGAACTCTCAAGTAATATCGCAAGGGGAGAACTTGATCTAGATGACTTAAAGAGAATGAACGATGATCAGGCCAGGGAAACAATAATGAACTGGCGAGGTTTCGGTGCGTGGTCAGCAAATTATATTCTTGTGCGAGGCCTAGCCAGACCGGACTGTGTTCCCATTGATGATCTGGCAGTGCGCAGTATGATCGGTAAATATCTTGGAAACGGCTCACGTGTTTCTTCTTCAGTTGTGGAAGATTTGTTGAAACCTTACAAACCATACAGGGGCAATCTGTCTTTTTATTTGTTGGCCTATGACAGATTGCATTCTTCTATCGTATTCCCTTATAACTTTAATCAAACATCGACCGGTCTATTCCGATGAAACTCCTCTTTGTTCTATTCTGCCGACATACTGTTCCATGCAGGGAAGTATGATATATTATGGAGATCTCGACTCAGCCCCATCTTAATAAAGGCTAAAACTGAAACCACCGGATTTCACCAAAACTTAGACCGATTCCGGTGTCTAAAAGGTATATGGCTTGCATCCGTATCTAGATGGAGACGCCGGAATATATCTCGGAATCGTATCACGGTACCAAAATCGATTTTAATTATTAGCTTTTATTTCTTAGGGGGTCCACTCGATCTCTATGTGCATCTCCAATTTTT
>JAJZXP010000417.1 GCA_021806345.1 Thermoplasmata archaeon
TAGTAATTATTCTATTTTTAATTCTATTTGTAAAATTTTATAGAAATATATCTATCTATTAATATAGAAATAATTATATTTAATAACAAGTAAATAATTCCCTATACAATGATATCTCTAAAACCACAAAACCAGAAATTAGTTAGCGAGTTAAAAACTGAAGAGGAGGTGCCACGATTGGGAGTAACTGGTGGAACCTACAGCTGGTAATTTTTTGTTAGAAATTCAGATGTGTATTTTTTAAACATCTGGTTTAATTTTGTATTTTTTAACATGTTTGTAATATTTTTGTAAGTTTCTTTGATTATTTCTGGGGTGGCCTTGTATATTACCATAGTCCTTAGTAATTTTGTCCCAGCGGATACTACTCCTGCTAAGTCCTTAAATTCAGCATATCTGTTTATGGTAATGTTTGCCAATGATTTGGTTTCACCATTCATCCCATTTGCAATATAATATTCACTTACTACCTCATTGCAAAATGCCAGTTCAATCTGATTTTCTGTTTCGCTAAAATACTCAATTGCTTCTTCTATAAAATGATAGGTCAAATTGCGTCTTTGAAATGCTATATCGATAGAAAGAATTAAGAGTCTCGATAAATGAAATACTCTTTTATTCATAGTTTCCAATGATAATAAGTAAGAACTCATCACGCTCTCATAAGCATCTTCATGCATTCCAAGAACCAATAAAAGTGCACTCCTGTTGAGATAACATTCCTCAAGAAGAAATGGATCTTTAAGCCTTTGTGATAAAATAAGTGCCTCCTTGTTCGCCTCAGTCGACTTTTGCAAAAGACCCATTTTAGAATAAGTGTAAGATAGATTGATCTTTATTTTTGCCATTCCTTGCAGAAATTCTTTTTCTTTGAATAAAATAAAAGACCTTTCGTATTTCTGGAAAGCTTCTTCATAGTCGCCTTTAGCACTATAAACATTTCCTAAACCAAGTAGACTGAAAGCCACGCAATCAATATCATCCGATAATTCACATTTTTCAACTGCCTTATTAAGATAATTGATAGATCCTTCGTAATCGCCTTTGTAAAAGGATAAAGCCCCCTTTATCCTGAAAATTCTACCTATGTTCTTCGGAACAATATTCGAGATGGGCGTTTTTTCGATGATATCAATGGTATCCATCGCTTCATCAATTTTACCTTGCTGCAGGAACGTTTCTGCAAGAAAACTCTCAGCGTCGGCAAGGTCCATCTTGCCATCGCCAACGAGGTCCAGGACATGCAGGAATTCTCCAACTTTTCCCTGGTTCCCCTTTCTCTTCTGATCCTCAATTATAAGAGGGGCCATGTCTTTAGACTCACTGTATTTGAGTGAGCCGTCATGCGAAATTGTCACTGATGCTATTCCTATGAGCCTGAGAGCTTCAAGCAGGAGAAACATAGTTTCTGGCTTAATTGTCTCAGTAAGTTCTGGACTAAGCTTTATGCGATCTGCAAATAGATCCTTCATGGATTCCATGAGAAATTCAGATGCCTTGTAGTCCATGGGTGCCCTATCATATAAATAATATAAACGTTATTGTTTATATGATTGGGTAAAAGCAGAATAAACCAGCGATAGAAAACATTGTTCACTTTTAACTAGCTACTACGTTAATTAACAGGAACTGCACCTGTTGACGGAAAAGCCGATGGGATTGCGAACGTGATAATAAATGAAAGTACAGAGGCTGCTAACATAACGCCCCACATATAGGATGGGTTTCTTGTAAAAATGTATGTAAGTGGAAATGAAACGAAAGCAGATATTACACCTATAAATTGCCTTTGCACTCCGCCAAACATACCTCTCGATTCTCTCCCTATAACCCCGACCTCATAGGTCATTGCTCCAGATACCAGTAAAACTCCTGGGCTAGCGAATAAAGCTGCAATTAGAAAGAGATAATCCACCCTGTATATTATGGATAATACCACAAGACCATATGTTATTACATCGAACATCATATTTAGTGAGACAAAGCCACGACCAAGACCCTGATGCCTGTCTACGATTTTCTCGCCATATTTGCCTATCAATATTGCAAGGAGGTAGGTGATCAACAGGAACGTGAAAGAATATTCCGGAGAGATGCCCAAGTAGACGCCAGTCGGGACATAAAAGAAAGTAAAACCTATGATTCCTATCGTCATAAATGCTTTAGATGTGATAAGTGGAATTGCAAATTTCTTCTTTGAGCTCAGGTTTCTAAGGCTTTCCATGAATCCTGGTCTTCGCACAGATGACTCTGCCTTCCTCATTACGTCTCTTTCCCTTGATCGCAGGAAGAAGAAACTAAGGAGCGCAATAACAACAAGGAGGATTGAACTTGACATAAATACAAGTGACAAAGAAAGTGAGAATGCACCATAAACCATGACAGCGTATGCAAGTGCGCTGCCTATTGCTTCAAACGTGAGTATTCTGGAATAGTTTTTACCAAGTACCCTGGCAGCTGCGGCTTTTGCTATGAATGCGTTGAGAGATGATCTGAAAACCCCCTCGAATACAAGCATAAGTGGTATGAATGCAATTATTAACAGACTGGGAATGTAGCCTATTGAAACTGTGAAATAGATCAGGAATAAAACAACTCCATAAAGGATGCTACCTGTTACCATAAGCTGGAAAGAATATCCCTTGTCTATGGCCCTTCCCTGAAGTATCGATGTCCCTAAAAGAATTATCTGGCCAAGTGTTAATCCGACACCAGCATAAAGTACGGAAATAGCATTATTCTCGAGATAGATGACTATACCAAAGGAAAATACCGTTAATGAAAGAGAGAAAAATACATTCAGAATCGAGAGGTTGGACACAAATGGGTTAATTCTGGTTTCAGAACTGCCATTCCCTTCCACTAGTATTTATTTTTCAATGTTATATAATAGTTTGTGAGCAATTATAATAACGATTACTTAATGAAAACAATTTAAAGAATATCAATCTTATTTTAGGGTGGCAGCAATGAAATATACCTTTTTATCATGGAAATTTCATTCTGTAAGATTGTTGGAGGGCCGTGGCCAGGGAATACTTTTGTATTTGGTGGGAGAGTCAGGAACCACTTCAGGCTCTCTGCCATATCTCTTTCATTTCCGCCCATATCCATCCTACCGATATTACCCCTAAAAAGGCAGTCTCCTGTGAAAACGGATTCTCCTGATATTATTGAGATGCTGCCCGGGGTATGACCTGGAGTGTTTTGTATCAAAAGTTCAGATCTTCCAAGTTTCAATGCAATGTTATTATCGAAGAGGGATCCGGGATGTGGTGCAGGATTGTTGAATCCAAACTGACCCGCGTACTTCCATGTATATTCAATAATTTCAAGGTCCTTGCTATGAATTGAAAATTCAGTCCCAAGGAAGTCTGCCAGTCTTTCAGCTTCTGCAACGTGATCAAAATGTCCATGGGTTGCGATCACACCCGCCGGGTCTCCAGGCATTGTTGATGCCATCTGCGCTATTTTATCAAAGTCACCTCCGGGATCAATAATCACGTATTCGGATCCAGAGGATATGAAATAACAGTTTGTATGTAACGGACCTACTGTCACCATCTTCATTGCAGCCCTTTTCACTTTCATCTTTAGGGTATTTTCAACGCAATATTAGATTATAGCGGTTCCTAATAGCTGCACGAAGCATTGGAAACGTTAACATTATTCTACAATAGAAGTGCAGGTGCCGTATATTAAATCAAAAGTTCAATACAGGACAGACCTTTAAATACTCTAAGTAGATTGTCAATTATGAGTTATCAGATTGGACTTGAGAGAGAGAAACGCAATATTGGAGAGATAGAAAACAAAGAGAATTCCAAGAAAATTCTGGAATTCTTGGACGACCTTGAACTGAACAATTTGTCAGTTGGAAGAAGATACGCATACGCTCTGAGACTTCGGAAAATTGAGAGTTTGTTGAAGGATAAATTTCTGGATCCGGATGAAAAGGATATCAAACAGGTATTATACACGATTCAACACACAAAAATTAAGTGGGGAAGTGGAGAACTACACTTTCCAACAAACAATCAACAGGAGTCGTATAGAATCACATTGAAACGGTTTTACAAGTGGTTGTTGGGGGAAGATTCAGAATATCCAAGATGTGTGAAATTCATTAAGATTGGGAATTCACATCCGTCTCAACGGAAGAAACCGGAGGATATGATCAGTGAAAATCAGATACAAAAAATCATTGAGAATTCATTAAATCACAGGGACAAGGCTCTGTTCTCACTGTTATATGATTCAGGTTGTAGAATAGGTGAATTGTTGACACTAAAAATTAAAGATGTGAAGTTCGATGATTTCGGAGCTATGATATTGGTGTCTGGGAAAACTGGTGTAAGACAGGTAAGAATAATTGGCGATTCAATTCCGTTATTGAGATCATGGATTGAAGTTCATCCAGATCTCAATAACAAAGATTCATTCTTATTCTGTGGAATTTCAGGTTCAACAATCAAAAAACAGATGAATTATCATGAGGTTTATTCATCTCTAAGGAAAACGTTGAAAAGGGCTGGTATACAAAGAAGAATACATCCTCACTTGTTCAGACATACACGAGGAACAATATTAGCTTCTAAAGCTATTGGTAATGCTCCACTTGAATCACAGATGGGTTGGGTTCATGGAAGTAGACAGACAGCTACCTATATTCACTTGTCTGGAAAAGAACAAGATATGGCTATTCTGAAAGCTTATGGATTCAACATTGAGGATGAAGAATCACAGGAAAAGAAACCAATAAAATGTCCAAGATGTGGAGAATTGAATATTTCAACAGCCAAGAAGTGTAAGAAATGTTGGATTCCATTGGATATCAATGAGGCACTTAAAGAACAACAGGAATCGATGGAACCGTTCATGAGATTCGCTTCCAGAAGTCCAAAACACATGATAGAGTTCATTGAATATCTTGCAAAGGACCCGATTGCAAGGAAATTTATTGAATCTATTGGAAGAGAAGAAATGAAAAGAAGCGGTTCTAAAGAGAATCCGGATGATGAAGTAAACATAAAATTCAATGTTTCTCAAGATGATGAGGAACAATAATTTTTTTTTTCAAAATTTTGTTTACAAACTGCTGTGTTGAACAAATACTTAAACAGAATGTAGCTTGAGCTTTTCCGCCTCCTCTTGCCCGGGTATGATCCTCCATGCCCTGTAACTTGATCTATTGTCTTCCAGGAATCTCTGTATGACAGGAAAATCCTCTTCTCTCACGATGAAATTGCCATCCTCATACCTGATTGCAGGTATGGAATCCAGAATTCCTTTCACGTTGTAATGATATTTCCCGTAATTGGAAGCCGACCTGTAGCCGTAAAGCTTCCTGTATATCCTCGCCTGTTCCTTTCTCTCCATTCCATTGCGCTTGAAAGGTATCCACACATGTACAAGAATAGCTGTCTCCAACGATCTTGAATGCACAAACATGTAAATACTGTTTTGCTGTCAATACAAATGCATTTGCATAGTATTCATGCTGAAAATGCAAAGACGAAGGTCAGAAAGAGCCGAAGATGGGGGAAACCGTACAAGGACAGGAGAGACTGGAAAGAATACAATGAAGAACTGGTAATAAGAGGAAAGATGATCTTTGATCTTGATTTCGTTCAGAAATGCGATATTGAACTGAAGAGAATGAACTCAGGAAAGCGTGGATCGCCATATCTCTTTCCTGAATCATTCATGAAATTCATGATGATATGGGAGCAGTATCTGGATTACCGTGGCCTTGAAGGCATGGCAAGATCCCTGGTGGATCTTGGCATAATACCATATTATGGCGACTACACAACAATATGGCACAGGATACATGACATGCAGCCATCCCTGGACATATCCGGATTGGAGAGCATATCTATAGGCACGGATGGCAGCGGACTGAAGACAAACAACGCCGGGTCTTACAGGACAAATAAGTACGGAGATCCCGATGCCATGAGAAGAAGGCATCTCGTTGTCATAATAACCGCAGATGTCAGGACAAAAGATGTGATCGGGATAGAGGTGCACATCGAGGGCCAGGGCTTATCGGAACCCGAGAGTGCACAGAAGCATGTCAGGGAAGCTGTCATGAAAGGAATGAACGTGACAGAATTTTATGGTGACGGTGC
>JAJZXP010000385.1 GCA_021806345.1 Thermoplasmata archaeon
TGGTGAGTTTGGTGTATTCCAGTATCTCACATGTATTAGCGCCCTGCTTCTTCATCATCTCAAAAGTATTCTGACTAAGAAGCACATAGCTCCAGTCACAGTTCATCCTTTCTTCCGGAGGCAGTTCGTTTATCTTATCCACCCAGTCAATAGCTGCGATCCTCTTGTTTTTGACATTCTGGTTGCTCATGTCTCTTTCAGATTTGGTCTCTACAAGATAGATGTGATCACAAGCTCTAATCATAAAATCTGGATAATAGTGAGCAAGAAGACCGTCGTCCCTGACGTAAATGATATTTGCAAAGTCATTGTAGTATTCGTTTATCTTCACAAATGCCTTGACTTTGGAATCAGAATCTATGAATTCGATGAAGTCCTTTTCAAACCCACCAGCGTGTGAAGGATAGGCTATCTTTTCGTAAATGTTCTTTGCAGCTTTCAAGGCATAAGTCTCCCTAATTCTGATTTCAGGCACTTCAGAGAAGTACTTTTTCACGATCTTTGCCTCGTTTGCTTTGAGATTTTTCATAGAATCATACACGGCCTGCGCTATATTACTCACAATGTGCTTGATCAAATTCTGCTGAGCCACAAGAAGCACGCGCCAGTTGTTGTCCACCAAGGGGTCAAACTCTTGTCTGAAAAGTTTGTGTCTGATGTAATCGTCCGTGAGCTTTGCAATAAGGGCAGAATTGACTTGCATGACCGGGAAATCTCTTGATTTCCTACCTCTTGCATTGACATGGATCACTGATACTGCGTTCACCACTTTCTGGATAAATGAATTGTAGCTTTTTGCGGTGAAAATGTCCGCTGTTACAGTATACTCGCCAAAAGTTGTCTTTACGGTCAACTCCTCGCTGTAAAAAGTATCACCTTTTCGCCCTACCAATGAACGTAAGTCCTCAAGTTTCATCTGGAATGGTTCAAGTTTATCGATGGATAGGTCAGGAACCGCGAGTTCCTCCTCTTTGTCCTGTAATATGATGATCCAGAACAAGTCATAGTCTTTGTAATTCGGTTTGAGACCTACTTTAATCAAGTCTCCCACAATTTTGCTTTTCGTTGGTTCCTCTGTAATTTCACCGAATGCACCCATAAGTTGCTCTTCATAGTATTTGATAAAGTTCGGGTGCTCGATTACACTAAGAATGTCTATGTAAGTATCTGGGGCTTCTTTTTTATTCAGAAGATTTTCCCTGTTCTTTACCCTCATTTCTTCGTATATTGGTAATTCTCTCCACATAATCCTTAGGCCTCTTCCAATGAGCTGCTCCAGAAGAATCGATGAAGACGCAGACCTAAGTGGCACAATTACACATATATTATTGACATCAAATCCTTCCCTTAGCATGAGTACAGAAACTATGACTTTCGGTTTCTCGTGCTTATCTATGTCGAAGAGTCTTTGTTCTATTTTTTTCCACTCTTCTTCGCTAACACTGCCTTTCCTGTCCGAGTGAATCTCAAGTACTTCTTCTTCTGAATAACCTTCCTGAATAAGAAAGGAGATAACTAGAGGTACAACCCAATGGTCTTCGCAGACTATAAGCATCTTTGGAAACTTCGTTGAATCAAATACTGTAAATTCCATTTCAAGTAATCTTTGTTTAGCGATTCCTGCCCTTAGCATGACTTTTTGTCCCTCGGAAAGGCTGGTAACTCTCTTGCTTTCTCGCTCTGCTTTGAACTCTAGAGGCAAAGCGCCAAACTCCTTTCTCTTGTCTATTGCAACAGTTTTGACAAGTCCCTTCTTTATGGCATCTACTAGTTCAAAATTAGCTACTATATGGGGAAAGTAGTTTCTTACGTGGTTTTGTCCGCTTCCAGTCACTATGTATGGTGTGGCGGAGAAATCAACCTGTATGTACCGACTTTGCTTGTTTCCTGAAATCTTGTCAAGAGCTTCCTGCCATTTCTTCTCTACTGTCTCTTCGGACTTCTTCATTTCACCAAGGTGGTGGGCTTCATCATTGAATACGACGAGGTCCTGAAGGCTTGATAAGTAGTCGAGTTCCTGGCCTCTCATGTATTGATTGTCAAGTTCTTCCAAAGAATGTCCCCGTGAAGTGCCAGGAGTAATCGGAAGTAGTTCCTTTACTGCTATATCGGGTCTATCCAGTGCAGAATCTGGCTCATCTTCTTCTTCATCCTCTGCCAAAAGATGCCAGTTTGTTATTGCTATAAGCCCTTCTCCGGTGACTTTTCGTCCTATCTCCTCTTTTTGTGAAACACTGCTCTGGATAAAGCCAAAAACCTCATCCTTGTGGACAGGTGGAATGAAGAGCTTCTGGAACCTCCAGAAATCGGACTGTTCAAAGTCCCTTGTCCCTTCCTCTCTTCGTTTTCCCAGATAAGCGTCCAGTAGTCTTTCATAGACAATAATACCGGGAGCCACTAAGAGGAAGTTCTTTGAGAACCTCTCACTCCCATTTTCATCGTATTTTGAGTTCAGGTATTGCCATATTAGTAGGGCATCCATAACCCAAGTCTTACCCGTACCAGTTGCCATTTTTACGCAATATTTTGGATGTTCGTATTTATCCTGCTTGAGATCTGTCATGTCCATTTGCGACAGAAGTTCCGGGTAAATTTGAGCATAGAGTTCACCAACGCTGGATATTTTCAGTATCTCGTGTACATAGATTACATTCAATATGGATTGCCATTGTCCATCATGAAAGTTTATGCTTCTCTCATCTGCAAATACTCCATCAGGGTCCCAGAACTTAAGCAGTTCTTGGGTGATTGGTGCGACTTTCTCAAGAAATTCTCCAGATTTCCACAACTCTCTTGCCTGTTCAGTGATCCTCTTTGCAAGCTTTAGAGGGACATCTCTAGTTCCAGGAGACTTAACATTTACCATCAGAATACCTCTTTAACAGTCACGCTCTCGAATCCGAATACATCAACCGCTTTCACGCAAACCTTTCTTTTTCCACTAACCTTGGGGACAAGGAGCTTTGTCTTCCGGTTCACCTTCAATGAATCTTCATGGTTTTCCCGGTAATCCTGCCATTTGCTCCTGAACATCTCTCCATCATATTCAGGGTCAATGCTCCAGTATTCTATGAGACTCAGAGGGTCTTCCTCTATGATCTTTTCGAGTTTGTCCTTATCTGATTTGTCAAGCGGGAATGCGTCTGGAGACAGAAGAACATAATTCTCAAGTTCAACTGTCAACTCTTCCTTATCGTCATCCGTTGCTTTTTTGATAACTGGCTTAACAGTGAGGTATTGCAAAGAACTGAATCTTACTGTTCCTTCCTTTATCAGTTTCTCGTAGTCAGCCTTGTGTTTCAGCTTTTCCAACAAGTCTGGGGGAATTACAAGCACTTCGAGATTATCATCGTTTATTCCGTCTATGATTTTGCCAATGTCTGTTTCGAAGTTCCAACCCAGAACAACTATTTTGCTCCATCCTCCCATAAAGGAGGCTCTGAGTTCCTGAGCCTTCTTCAGAGTAGCATAACCAGTGATCTTTGTTGGAGAGTCAACAAACACCAGAGTCTTACTCTGTTTAATGTAACCAAGGTTGGTGGGCGCACCTTCCTGCATCGGAAATGGAAGCGCACCGTATAGGTTGATCACAACATGAGCAAGGTCCCCTATACGTCTAAATTGCGATCTTTCAAACTGTTCTTTTTGATAATCACCGATGGATTGATACAGGAACGGTTTAGAATCTTGGTCGATAAGACGTTTTCTGGAGATCATTATTGCAGGTTTACCAAGATCGCACATTATCCAATTTCGTCCGAGTTTCTCTGCCACTGCTCCCAATGTTCCAGATCCTGAGAAAAAATCGGCCACAATTGAATTCTCAGTGCTAGAAGCTTCAAAGATACGCGCAAGAAGCTTTTCACTTTTTTCAGTGTTGAATCCAAAGTTGAAACTATATGCTGGAATGTCATCCCACAATGAAGTCACGATAGGATTTTCTGAAACAACTTTATACTCTGGTTTATTAGTTCGTTGATTTCTTCTCAATAGACCATTTTCTATGGCTTTAAATGCCCTATCCTTTCCCCACATCCAATGCCTACCTCTGGGCGGAGTCACTCCAAAAATTTCATAGTCCATCCCTGTACGTATACCAGGAGCGTCAAACGCATGCCATCGTTCCCCCAAACTTACATCGGTACGTGGTTGAAAGACCCTATGCTCTTCTGTTTTTGAGTAGAATAATATAGTGTCCAATGCAACGTTAAGCCTCTTTGTAGTTTCATACTCTTGAACGTTCTTGCGAATTCTCTTACATTGTATTTCATTTCGGAAATTATCCCTTCCGAATAAGTCATCCATAACTAACTTAACGTAATGAACAACGTGCCAATCTAAGTGAACATAGATTGATCCTTTGTTTGAGAGAAACTCCCTCATTAGGACAAGTCTTGGAACAATCATTTCTAAGTACGATTTTGTCCCATCCTTCCATGTGTCAGAGTAGGCAAATTGTTCTATCACCGAAGGTTTTTGTTCAATGTCCACAGATGGTAGGTGTATTTTTGTCCTATAATCCGCCTTGCTGTCAAAGGGTGGATCAATATAAATTAAATCTATTTTGCCTCTCATTGACGGAAGTCCTGTTTCAGGATCGCCAGCTAGAAGTGCCTGCATGGCGAGAAGGTTATCGCCGTAAATTAACCTGTTAAGAAATTCATTGTTATCTTCCGTTTTGACATTTTGACCGGTGAATTTCGTTAATCCTCCAATAGCCTTGGTGGGAAGCACTAATTCATTCGTTTGAAGGGTGACTCTTTGTGATTTAGAAAGTCCGTCAAGGACCCTTTGTGCCTCTTTTTTACCTCTTTCGACGATTTTTGGCAATTCCTCGACTAACGATTTTCTTCGACCATTTCCACTTCTCTGAGTTGGATCTCCTTTTTCTTCCAACGTATCAACCATGTAAAACACCACGACATTGAATGATAACTAAAGCCTCTTTTTCAATTCAGTAGAAACAATCGACGCATCAGATAATAAAATTTGCGATTCCATTGTGTAGTACCGACCAATCTTTTTCTTGATCAGCGTGACCAGACCTAAGTTCTGCAGGTAGTTAACACTCTGAAAGAAAGTGGACTTGCTCATTCCCTTAACCAGGAAGCTGTTGACATTCGTCACCTCGGCATAGGCCTTGTTCGTGTCCTGATTCTTGATCAATGACGCCAGAATCAATAAATCCCTGTCTCCAAGATTCCTTAGAGTTTCTCCCTCCACCTCTACATAAGCCTGCCTCAATGCTGATATGACTGCCTCATCGGTCCATTTGTTAACCCTTCCAAGTATCTCCAGTGCTTTGATGCCAATCCTGGCATCGCTCCTGTATTCCCTGACAAGCATGGCGGACAAGAGGCCTATAGCAACCTTGTCAAATTTGTTAAGACCTTCTTCTGCCCTCATTTTCAGTATCTCGCGGATCTCATCTGCGTTGTATTCATGGAAAACAATATGGTCAGGCTGCAGAGAGCTCTTCACGCTCTCGTCGTTCATGTCCTTGTACCAGTAGACTTTCTGGGTCAGTAGGATAAGGTTAGCCTTTGTATGCCTCGTTATGTGGTAGAGGACATCATAGTCCTGGAGAAAATCAACTTCGTCCAGTATAACAATTGACTTTCCAGACAGCAACGAGTCAAATTTGTTCTTTACTTCATCGATGTCATGACCTCTGCTGGATATCCTTGTCAGATACCTGTATATCTTTATGGATGTGGGGTTCTCCCTCACGTTTATGTAGTAATATGGCACTGATTTGCTCTCTTTCAGGGCCTTTGCCATGATCAAAGCACTTAGTGTTTTGCCGGAACCCTTTGATCCATAGATGATTATGTGCCTGGGAAGGTTTAGGTTCACGTAGTCTGCAAGGTCATTGGTAACCTTGTCAAGCTCCTTTCTTATGAGGATGCGATTTGGCTTGAAATCCATGTCGAACAGCTGTGCATTCTTTATGTTGCTGGTTTCCTTTGCCCTCTGCTTGACCTTGCTGTCAAAGAACGCATATGGATCTTTCAGAGCCATGCGATCACTGCACTTTTACGATTCACTGGTAAGATTATTAAAAGTTCCGAACGAGTCGAATCATTGAGTGTCGTAGAACAGTCGTTTTCAGTTCAGAAGAGAGAGTGTCAGA
>JAJZXP010000084.1 GCA_021806345.1 Thermoplasmata archaeon
GACTATTCCTAATATTATTGCATAGGAAGTAAATGTGAGACCAAGTAATACCCCTGTTATTTCTATAAAAGATGAAACAAACGATTCGAGTTTGAAGTAGCCTAACAAATTGTACCTTAGTAATAAATAGAAGAAAACTATATCAATTAAAGTTATTTCTATTAAGCTTTGAATTCTCTTAATTCGTATTTTTATACTTTCTTTTTCACTCATTTACAATTATGTTTGATAACACAGTTTGTTATTATATCTTCCTATATCTTTTAAGAGAAATCTTTTCATATAAAATCTACAGTAACTTTGCTCTACACCATCGTCTGTGTGAGAAAAGAGACCAAAAAATTTTATCTTTAAGAAGGACGATAATAGAAACCACTCAGCAACTAAAGGTATTGATGGAAGGTTTTAAGATAAAATACACTCCATCTAAATTTATGTTTATGGGAAAGCTTTTTAACTACGAGATATTATAAATCTGAATATAATGAATGAAGAAGAAATAGAAAATGGATGCAAGGGAGGTTCTGGAACTTCTTTGATGGGATATAGTAAGGATTTATTCAAAAAGTATGATTATACGTGTGTCTACTGTGAAAATTATTTTGGCGATTCTTTTGAAAACTGGATGCGGTTAACAAGAGAACATGTTATTCCAGTAAGTAGATTGATAGGTGATGATGAGAAATATAAGAATTACGATGCAAATCTTAGAGTTGCCTGCTCAACATGCAATAATCTGGCCAACCGTGAAACCTATGATGAGTTCAAGGATCTTCCAATAGATGAAAGAATAAAAAAGACATTGAAGGCAAAAAAGGAGAAAATAAATGAACGCAGAGGTGTATTCGAGGATTTTTATAAAGAATACGTTAAAAAAAATCTGGATAAAGATTAGGCGATGTTTTATGAATATTATGAGAAAGTACCATGGGATTGACTGAGAAGGGAATGGAGATTGGAGCAAAGATAGAGAAATTAGAGAGAATGACGATAAACTATCGTGTAGGAGAGTTTTGAATGGTTGAGGATGAGAGTAAGTCAGATAACGACATAACACTTGATAGAGAGATTTTGTCTAAAGTAATGTCATACAAAGTAATGGAAACTATAGTGACCAGTTTCGAAACAATTTCTAAAAGAGCTTATGAAGCATCTAAAGCATCGAAAGGTCATGGTAAATCTCGTATAAATTACAGAGTTACCGATCTTTGTAATCCAATGCATGCCTACTACGAATTTATACGCCCTGATATAAAGGATCCTAAAGAGCTCGTCGAGAAATTTGATTATGGTAATTTTGCCGAAAAGAAGGCGTTAGAATTACTTTCAAATGAAGAGGGATTTGTAGTTTCGCAAGGGGATGTTGATGGGAGTACATGCGGAATGAATAATGTGAAAGGAAGGATCGATTTTCGAATTAAAGATATGATTATCGAGTTTAAGACTTCTGAATATGATATACCTGATGTAAGCACACTCTTTAGTAGAAACCCTCAGAATCTGGAGCAATTACTCATTTATGCATTGTTTACAGAACGCACGAACAGAAGTCATCTACTTCTGTATATTATCGGTAGGGATTTTAAAACATCCGCAAGAGCTTTCGAAGTTAAGATTAAGGATAGAGACACACTAATAATGTATTTTTCAGACAGACTCAAAAGTTTAAAAAGTGCAGTGGATAATAGAGACTCTAAAGGGCTGGGAAAATGCAGATATTTTAATTCAATTTGTAAGTTTAAAAAGAATGGAATATGCAACTGTTCTAGCGAAGCAGATCTGCCAATAGATGAAATAGAAAAATCTGTCCATATAAATTGTGTCAAAGAAGGTACTAATAAAACTATTATAGAAGGTATAGTAACTAAATTTAATGATCCACAATTAATGCAGGATTATAACAACTCTTTTGGTTTGTGGGATATTTTTTCCCCACGGAGGTGGTATCTAAAACACATCGATCCATTTATTTATAGTGCATGGGACGTGGATAGCAAAAGCAATTATTACTTAAGGTTAAAAAACGAAGAAGAGTTTGTTAAGGAAAATTTGCTAACAAAGCAACCTATAGCAAATAATATTCCTGAGTTAAGGAGCGGACTCTTTATAGAAGATCACTTATATGGAGATAAATCGTCAGGTTGCGATCATAAGAAATATCCATTTCTCGTAAGAGTTCAGGAAATGAAATATTCCTATAAGAGCAAATTGCCGGATATTTATTTAGCACAACTTGGGTTAGCTTGTGCCCTTAGCGAAGATGTAAAAGGGTACATTTTTATATTCTATAAAAATGAAGAAGCTGGAGTTCTCTATAAGGTTATATTCAATAAACTTGGCTACATTAGGCAAAAGGCTTTGGAAATACTAAAAAACTCTATTGATTCAATCAGTCAAAAGAAATTAAATATTAAACTCCCTCTGTGTCCAGAATATGTTAGAAAAAGTTGTTACGAAGATTGTCTTTGCAAAATGGAGCCGTAAGTGAAGATGACAGAATTTAAATTTAAGTTGGTAGCGAATGAAACGAATGCTATAGTAAAGTAGAAACGAGAGCAAGGAAGATGAAAAGAGTTTGGGTGGAAAAAACGGAAAAAACATTTGAACAATATTTGACTAAAATTCATAGAGCATCGATTTGCGAGGACTGGTTAAAAGCAGGGGATTGTGGAAACGAAGAATGGAAAATTGGGAGGATATTGAGGTAGGTATAATGTTAGGAATTGGTTTAGTTAATAATGTGGAGTTAATAAAGAAATTGAAGAGAAAAATTGTAGATTATAAAGAGGATTTTTCAAAGAATGAGGCGTTAGTTAGATATGCCTTAATTGATCCTTTCTTGAGGTCTCTAGGATGGGACACTGAAGATCCTAAACAAGTTAAGCCGGAGTACTCAATTGAGGTAGGAAGGCCAGATTATGCTTTATTTACATTAGGAAACAAAGTACCGATAGCTTTTATAGGCGCTAAAAAACTAG
Organism: Thermoplasmata archaeon; assembly: GCA_021806345.1. The sequence continues at coordinate 2,979 of JAJZXP010000084.1, forward strand.
GGAAAAATGAGGATCTTCAGCAACACATTTCTTATTGTGTTTCTGAGGGAGTAAAATATTTCATTACCACAGACGGGAATCGCTGGGAGGTCTATGACACTTTTAAACAAATGAAAGTACCAGAAAAGAAGATAGCAGAGTGGGATATTTCTAATGATAGCGAATCAAAAGTTGCATACAAGTCACTCATGATTGCAAATCTGGAAGCATTCGGAGAAGTCCTAGAAGTTCCTATATTCTTTAGCTTGGATAAAAATTTCAAAAATCAGCAATCGCTAGTAAAGGGATCGGAAATTGAATCTGTAAAGTCATCTAATGTAGTATCAAGTGGTAGCGGCATTCTTCGCCCTGTTAGTGTTTCCATAAATGGGGAAGTTTACAACATCGATAAATCAAATCTCATTCTTATAAAGACTGCAGAATGGTTGATTTCAAAAGGTAAAATAACGTATACGACTACATTAGACTCTGGAAAATACCGTAGGCTAATAAACACAGAGCCTAGACATAAAACTGGAAAAAGTTTCGTAAGCTCTTATAAACTCTCAAACGGCCTATATTTAGACATAAATTATAGTTCACAAAAACTGGAGGAAATGGCTAAACGATTGATGGAACATTTTGGATATTCAAAGAATTCTGTCATTGTGAGGTGGAGTAAATAATATTGGAAAATATTGAGGTAAAGCAAAAATGGGTAAACCTAAAGACGATCAAACTTGGCTGAATGAAAGAATTAGTTATTTGACAAGAAACGAGGTATTTTCAAACCTCAACTCTAGTAACACAAAATGGACAAAAACTTCTGATTTTGGTGCTTGGACAATTATTAAGGAAATGGTTCTAGCATACTACGCACCAAATTATCTTTCTATTCTTGGCAATTATGGATACATAAAGCAAATTAACTATTTGGACATGTTCGCAGGGTCTGGAGTCATTGGAATAAAAGACTTATCTAAATATTACCTAGGATCACCATTAGTTATTAAAAAAACGATAAAGAAAGATTTCGATAACTATTATTTTATCGAAAAGAATTATGATATGGCAAATCAACTTGAAATTCTTCTTCCTGACAAAAATTGCTTCATCAAAAATGGAAATGCCAATAATGTAATAGATGAAATCCTTCCAAAATTAAGCGGAAATGGAAGCCACACCCTAATATTCATTGATCCTTTCGCAATGGAGTTAAAATTTGATACTCTCAGAAAATTCTCCCAGATAAAATGTGATCTAATGATCACAATATCCACAGAAGAGATTCTTAGAGCTGTCAAACAGGGTTTGAAAAATCCCAACACAAAGACAAAAAAAGTAGATGATTTCTTTGGCAACCAGAATTGGAAGACAGAATTGGAAGGGATCAAGGATGATGGAAAAATTTTTGAATATTACTCGAATCTAATCCAAGAATATGCCTCAAAGAAAAAGCCCCACACCACAATTGTTCAAAAGAATATTGATGGTCACCACTACTACATCCTTTTCACATCAACAGGAGGGACTGGTGACCCACCAAAGTTTTTTAGGATAGTAGAAGACTTCAACAAAAGAATCAAAAATTTGAGCGGGAGTCAGATAATGTCATACCTAAGGCATTATGTTGAAAATAGTGGAGTTTCATTGTTAGATTATTAATTAGTTTTTCCTGTGATCTTTCCACCATCTACCCTTCATCCCATACTTCTTCAGCTCATTATGGAACTTTTTTTCCATAACTAAATCAAAATTACCCATGCTAATGCTTTCTCCCAGCATTGATTCAAGTTCTGTTATATTCGATCCCCTGGTGTGCAGGCATTCTCCATAAATATTCTCAGGTTTCAGGAGCGAAACTCTTTTCACTATCTCTTCCAGATCATCCGACGGTGATGGGCGTATCTTAAGCGATGGCATTATTGGTGCAATTATTATACCTGTTGTAAGTCCGAAATCTTTAGCCTTTGAAAGTATGTTAAATCTTGCATCTGGTGTTGCGACTCTTGGTTCTATTATCCTGCTTAATTCATGATTCATGGTTGCTATGGATACTTGAACCCTTACCTGATCTTTGTACTCTGAAAGCAGCGGAAAGTCCTTTATTGATAAAGGCGATCGTGTCTGCAGACAGATCCTAACTCCAGCTTCGAGTGCCTTTTCCAGTATTTTCCTTGTGGTAGCTGCAAGAGCAGGTATGTAAGCATCATGAGTCGAGGACATCATAACCTCTATGCCTTTCCACTTCTCCCATTTAGTTTGCTCAATAGCCTCTTCTATATTTTCTGGCAGGTATAGGTAATTTCCCCAAGATTTGTTCACGAGTGGCCCTGCTCTTCTTTCCCCATATCTTTTATGAATTGCATCAACGTAGCAAAATCTGCATGCATGGGTGCAGCCTATGGCATAATTTAGTGCCCATCCGTCTGAAAGCTCCTTGCCAACTCCGCCCTTCTCAACCCAGGTTAATTTTGAAGCCTTAATAAGTGGTGGATTTATGTGAAACTTTCCATAGGAAATCTTCCTGGAATCGATGTCGAAAATATAATCTTCTAAACTTTCATTCTCAGACCTTATCTTTTCTATTTTATTTTTCCTGATAGTACTCCAGGCTTTTAAAGCAGCCTTCCGGTACTTTTCTTGGTCATATGTTGATTCTATCATTCAGGCCACATTTTTTATTTTTTAAATTTTTTTAAATGTACTTATAAATATTTCTGAAATACTTAAATTTATGCTAATATTCCATATACTAACTTTCAAAGTAACTGAATATCTGCCAGCAACTCTTTCGTATTCTCATTTGCTATTCTGGATATCACGTAATTATATTTCTCTTCAAGCATTGTTACTAGCTCATCCTTTGTCTGTGCCTCTTCCGAGCACTTCTTGAATATGGCATAATCCACATCCAACTGAACCTGCCTTCCCGAGTTGTGTTCCTTGCTGAACGGATTTCTCTTCATAAATTGTGAAGTAATTTAATGTGTTCTAAAATTTTATTGTTCAGGGTAACGAAGACATCATTTATAATATATATTAACACTCAACGTTTTTAACATCTATCTACATATTAATCTTATAAATCTCTTGGGCTCAGATAATGGAACGTTCAGTTTCAATAACGATAGATGCTCTTGTTAATTG
>JAJZXP010000203.1 GCA_021806345.1 Thermoplasmata archaeon
TTCCGGAGCCCATAGCTGAACCAGTTAATGTCGCACGTCGTCATACGTGATCATGAATCACACGTACTTTTTAGTGGACTTTTCATGATGTAAATAAGATTTTTAACCTTTATTGAATATAATTTCAGAAAATTCAGTAATAGAATGGAACTCATCAATGAAAATATTACAATACAATTTTTGATCTATTCACCAGTCATCAGAGAAAACAACCGCTTCAGATTTTTTCTTGGAAAATATATAGATGTGGATATCAGCAATGTACCATATTATACCGGTTATTATGAATATTCCACCTAATGTAAAGAGAATCCCTATCGATATTCCGTATGCATAGACAATAAAGGCAATAACCATCAAGAGTGCCCCTATGTTTAATAAGTATAGAGAAAGCGAAAAGACTTCGGTTCTTGGAGACCTTGCAGAGATTATCCCAGGGAGGAGCAGCGGAGCGTAGCCCATTATGGTTGAACCAATAAAACCGATGCTTATTGCATGTATAAATGCAATTTTTATTCCATAAAGAAGGCCATCACTGGAATATAACACACCAAGGATCAGACCGGTAATAAGCCAGAGATATGATAAAAAGGCTGCAAATCTTGTAAAGTTCACAGTGCTTTTCCTGAATATAGAAATTATAGTTACAGACCTTCCGGACTTTTCTGTTTTTATAAATAAGATTAACTGTGCAAGTGCAAATGGAAAAGCGCCGATTAGAAATATCCATGGAGCCAGAAATTCATAAACAGTTATTGAAAAAGCAGGCAAGATGAAGTCGACAATTACTGCAACAAATGAAATTGCCACTGATATATCCAACAACTTCTTTCTTCCAACTGAAGGTGAAGACGGGGACGTCTTGATCATTACACCCATGATAACTGAACCCACAAATCCCAGCAGAACCAGATAAAGCAGTGGATAAGTGAATTCCTGCAGTCCAGTTATCTCGTCTATAATCAAAAGAAAGGTCGTCAGAAGAAGAGAAAGCGCTGATAGAACCATGTACGAATCGCCGTCATCTATTTTCCTTGATCCCTTGCTGATACCTTCCCATACAAGATACAAATATCTAATGGAATAAAGAAGAAGAAGGACAAATGCAGACAAAGTAAATTCAAATGAAAAAGAAGTGGGTAAATTAGAGAGTGATATTAGAAGTTGAAATATTATTAATATCGCAAGAAAAATGTAATCCAGGTTTCCTGTAATCGGTGTGTTGCCACGGAAAGTCGGCACAAGCACTGATGCAACACCGCTCACGAATAAGACTAAAAAACCAAAGATCTGCAGATTTGGATGCTCGAAAAAATAAATGTTAAAATTTGGTACATATCCAGAAAGCATAAGCAGGCGGATAAAACCCATAAGCGTCGCTATGATGCCGAAAATTGTACCTACAATAACGTAGGAAAGCAAGACTTTTCGACGTTTTACGAAGACGTCTTTGAAATCTTTGCCAGACTGGATGTTTCCTGTAGCAGCTTTATCCAATATTCTTGTAAAGCAACATTCGCTTTAAAGTTTCCCCAGAAAGTTTACATATTGCACCGCTTGAATAATTCCAGAAATCTGTAAAGGCATACATAATCATGCTAATGAGACGTTTCTCAAGCAGAATCTCATTATTCTCAATACTGCCTTATAATATAAGAAGCATAAGAAAATCATTTTTCTGGTTTTAAAAACGTATCAAGAGCCAAGAATCAATATTAGCTGATATCAAGATACGTACCATTTCCTTAAGATTATCGATTTGTTTATCAATCCTGGTCACATACTTGATAACATATGATTATCAGATTGGAGAACAAAAAGGCTTTATTGCACCTCAGAGATCAAAAGGATACCGAGAAAAGTGATTCAGAATGATAACTGATATTATTAAAAGAGATAAGACAACTGCAAAATTTAATAAAGAAAAGATAACAATGGCGATTTACAAAGCAATGCTCGCAGTTAAAAATGGGACAATGGAGGATGCCGAGGCAATTACCAACTTGGTTGTATCTAAAATCGAGTCATCTGGAGAGACCCCAAGTATTGAACAGGTCCAGGATACGGTGGAAAACGAATTAATGTCATACCGCAAAAACGGAGCCAGCTTTGCTGATGTTGCCAAAGCTTACATACTTTACAGGGAAAAAAGGCGCATATTGAGAGAGGAAAAGGCAAGGATGGGGGTAAGGGATGACCTTAAACTTTCACTCAATGCCGTTAAAGTTCTTGAATCAAGGTATCTTATAAAGGATGAAGAGGGCAATGTCGTCGAAACACCAAGGGAATTGTTCAGGAGGGTTGCCTATAACATAGGAATAATTGAATATATTTATGAATTCAAGAAAAATGGGAAAAGTGGATCCGCCTCACTAGACTTTGATAAAATTGCTCTAAGCACGCTAAAAAGAGCTTTTGAGAATTTGTCGAAAGAGGGTTTTATAACTGGATCTTTCGAAGAATTCATCAATTCAACCTCTGCGAATAGTACCACAGTTTCTGATACCATTTCCAACTTTGAAAAAATGTTCATCAATCTTGAATTCGTTCCAAATTCCCCAACTCTCATGAATGCTGGAACCCAGCTGGGCCAGCTATCGGCATGCTTTGTTCTACCTGTTGAGGACTCTATTGACGGTATCTTCAAGACACTTTCAGATGCTGCAAAAATCCATAAGTCAGGAGGGGGGACCGGCTTTTCATTCAGTAAATTAAGGCCTCATGATGACATTGTGGGCTCTACACAGGGGGTTGCTTCAGGCGCAATATCTTTCATGTCAATATTCGACACCACCACAAATGTGATAAAGCAGGGTGGAAAGAGAAGGGGAGCAAACATGGGTATTCTAAACTACGACCATCCGGAAATAGTTGATTTCATAACATCAAAAGATTCTGCAAATACAGTACTCAGTAACTTTAACATATCAATAGGCATGGATCAGAACTTCTTCGATAAACTTGATAGAGATGAATACGTAGATCTCAAAAACCCCAGGAACGGCAAGATTGAAAAAAGAATAAAGGCATCAGACCTTTGGAATCTTACCATCGACCAGGCCTGGAAGACAGGAGATCCAGGTTTAATATTCCTTGATGAGATTAACGCGCACAATACAGTACCTAATTTGGGGAAAATAGAATCTACAAATCCATGCGGAGAACAGCCCCTATTGCCCTATGAGTCCTGCAACCTGGGATCCATAAATCTTGCAAAGTTTGTAAAGGACGGTAAGATAGATTTTGATCATCTCAGGGACGTGATCTGGCTGTCGACAAAATTCCTGGACGATGTGATTGATGCAAATCTCTTCCCGGTTCCTGAAATAGAAAAGGTTTCCAGAACAACAAGAAAGATTGGACTTGGTGTAATGGGATTCGCTGATATGCTTATTGATCTTGGAATACCATATGCAAGTACGGAAGCCCTTAAGACCGCTGAGAGAGTTATGGCTTTTCTGCAGGATGAATCGCACAAGGCATCTGAGGCCCTGGCAAATGAACGCGGTGTTTTCCCGGGTTGGAAGGGTTCTTACTGGGATTCTATCAGCAGAAAGATGAGAAACTCCACTACTACGACCATAGCCCCAACAGGTACAATATCAATAATCGCGGGATGTTCGTCGTCAATAGAGCCACTATTTGCACTGGCATTCGTTAGACATGTACTTGATGGTCAGGAACTTCTTGAAGTAAATCCAAGCCTCGAGAAAAACCTGAGGGAATTAAATCTATATTCTGAGAAATTGATGCTGAAAATTGCCAGGACTGGTAATTTACAGGATGTGGATCTCCCTGAAAATATTAAGAAATTATATGCCACCTCTCAGGAGATAGACTACAAGTGGCATGTCCTGATGCAGGCTGCATTTCAGAATTACTGTGATTCAGGCGTTTCAAAAACAATAAATCTTCCAAATAGCGCTACGAGAGAGGACATTGCCATGGCATACAGGCTTGCCCGTGACCTTCACTGCAAGGGAATTACCGTTTACAGGGATGGTTGCAAGTCACAGCAGGTTCTATATTCCGGAACGGAGCGAAAAAATAATACAACAGAAGAAAAGCAGAAGGTCTCTCAGGACCTAATATTGTCTGCTCCAGAAAATCTTCTAAAGGTGGACTCGACCTTCGACCCAGCCTGCACTTCTGGTTCCTGTAACCTTTAGAAAAACAACTTATTTTTTTAATTTAATTATTTTCGCCTTTGAAAAATTTTTTAAGCAGATCCAGCGCGTTTTGAAGGTTTTCTCTTTCCATTACGTAGGCAATTCTGAAGCCATGGTCATCACCGAAGTATTTTCCAGGAGCCAGCAATACACCAGTCTCTTTCAGGATCCTTTTGCATAGATCTACAGATTGCGCTGCTTCTGTTCTAACAAAGCCGAAGGTCGTGCCATCAGGCCTTGTCCATTCTAGTCCCGGGGTCTGTTCAACGAACTCGTTTACCATCTCGATATTCCCCTTCACAAATTCAGGAACCTCACGGTCAAAGAAGCCCTTATTCAAAAGAGCCTGGTAAGATATCCACAGGGAATATGGGGGAATAGACGGCGTTATCAGATCCATTGTATTCTTTAACCATGGAATGTATTCTTTATCTGCAAAAATCCAGCCTACCTTCATATCCGACAGGCCATAGAATTTGGTCATTGTAGATGAGACTATCAATCCCCTGTTTTCTGAGAAAATTGTTTTTCCCCTGTTTTTACTGAATTCGAGGAAGGTCTCGTCAATGTATTTCAATCTTGATTTGTCAGAATTGTTCCTCAAATGTTTTAAAATAATATCGCTTGAAATACTGATAGGATTATTGGGCAATGATATTGAAAAGGATTCACGAACGTCTGATTCTGTAATATCTCCCAGAGGGACCTCTTTCAAAACAAATGAAAGAGATTTTGCAACTTTCAGAATTGGCTCGTATTCTGGTGTGAATAATGTTATACGATCAGAATGCTGCCTTAAAAGAAGCGTTGATACGTATATTGCCTCGGAACCTGAAATTGTTGGCACAATCAGATCCGTATTTACTCTGTAGATTTTTGACAACTCTCCAACAAAGAGTCCTTTTGCAATATCCCGATTTTTCTCATATTCCTGGAATGAAAAATTGATTCCGCTTTTTCGGGACAGGCTGTCAGGCATGTTGTTCTTGGACATATTAAATTTGCATTTCCCGGAATTACTGTTCAGCCAGGAAAAAAGATCAAGTTCTTCAGGATTAAACATAGTGAATTGTGATATGTTTCTGAACTGAATAAATTCTGCTACTAGACGGCAGCATTCAAAATCATTTTCAATTATTTATCGCAGGTCCAAGTAGCTTTAAGGCAAGCAGTCTTCCTAAAATTATCAGGGCAAGTGCAATAAATGTGCTTTCGGCAAATGCCTGAAAATTTGGTACAATGAAGGAGAAAATAGTAAGCGCGATCATGGGTGGATGTTCGAATCTGGTAAAAGATATAAATGCCATTGCAAGAAGAGTGCTTACAATCAGGCCGGCCTCTATATCTGAAATAAATATCCTTACAATCATGGTCACGAATAATACAAAGAGATAGGAGGAAATTATAGAAACTGAATTTGAAAACTTGGTGTTTCTCTCATAAACTGCGAGATATGATGATACAGCAAATGGAGGAGCCAGATAAAGTCCTCTGGTAAAATTGGTTAAATATAGAATAAGACCAAAGACAAGAATGAGCATGAGGAACGAAAGAACCCTTGATCTGCTAAAATCCTTAAGTATTCTGTCTTTCAATTTATAGCTCTGCATACAGACAGGTCTGATAATTAAAGCAGGTAATGTAAAGTTACCCGGTTGTATCTGCGTACTGCGTTCTTTCTGAATTCATGTCTTTAAACAAGCACTCTTTCGAGAGGGCCTCTGTTTTACTGGAATTTTCAATAAGATTTCTACTCTATGCTACGAAATTCGTAAATTAACTACGATTTACATTGATAAAAATATATATTATCCTCTGGAATTAATAAGCATGATAACCTTAGACACTCAGAAAAAAGGAAAGAAAAACGACGAAATGAATCGAATAAACATTAAAGGATCATTGCCAGGCAAGAATGCAAAAAAAATTATTGCAA
>JAJZXP010000211.1 GCA_021806345.1 Thermoplasmata archaeon
ATAGGTATAGTTTATGATGTTATTATGGACTTTGATAACGGATCAATACACGGTATAATGATAAAAGAAACCAACAGGGAGATCGTGAAAGAAGGAATTCCAATTTCAATTCCATTCAAGTGGATAAAGGCTGTTGGCGATGCTGTATTACTTTTTACTTTTCCAGAAAAGATAACCTACACTGGAACAACATCAAGTTAATAATTTCAATGAGTAGATAAAGTTGAGGATTCATAGTGACTCAGTCAGAAAGACTGCTGAAAGGCTTTACAGGAAGATGATGTCCAAAGCGACAAGGAAATGGGCACTCATTGGAACCTTAATCGGTATTATTTCTGGTCTGGGTGCAATTGCACTTTATCTTGCAATAACTTTTGTTACAAAATATCTTTTAACCGGTTTAACTGGCTTAACTCCTCCAAGGGCCGGAATCGTCAGTGGAACTACACCTTATACTCTCTCCCCTCATATTAATTATATCTTCATACCGGTGTCATTGGTGATTGGAGGTTTATTAGTCGCTTTTCTTTTGAATAAAACGGCACCTGAAGCAAAGGGTCACGGAACTGACGCAGCTATGAGCGCTTTTCACGAAAATAATGGTAAGATAAGGAGAAGAATACCTGTTGTAAAAACCATCGCTTCAGCATTAACAATTGGTTCTGGTGGTTCAGGAGGAAGGGAAGGACCAACAGCTCAAATTGCAGCAGGATTCGGATCATTCTTGGGAGACGTATTTCACCTTGACGATCATGACAGAAGAATAGCAATGGCTTCTGGGATAGGGGCCGGAATTGGTAGTATATTTCTTGCGCCACTTGGAGGAGCTATATTAAGTACTGAAATTCTGTACAAAAAGGATTTTGAAACTGAGGCTTTAATTCCCTCCATTATAGCATCTGTTGTTGGGTATTCCATTTTTGGTTATTATACCGGATTTACTTCCCTATTTGATATTCCATCAAACCAGATAATAGGGTTCTCTCATCCATCAGCACTCTTGGCCTATACGTTGTTGGGAATAGCTGCAGGTCTTGGTGCGATATTCTATATTAAAATTTTTTATGGAATATCTCTGCTTTTTACTAAACTCAAAAAAATTTCTCCATATTTGAAACCCGCAATTGGTGGGTTAATTGTAGGATGTATTGCTATATTTTTTCCAGAAGTTCTTGGATTAGGCTACGGTTGGTTGCAACAGGTTCTAGACAATAATTTTGTTTTATTTGGGACGTCAACTTTAGAATTGATAGTTGTGTTTCTCGTTTTATTTGCATTAAAGGCAATTGCGACAGGTTTTTCCATAGGGTCTGAAGGTTCGGGGGGTGTCTTTGCTCCAGGCTTAGTTTTAGGAGCTTTTCTTGGGGCCGCTTTAGCTTTTCCTGTTCGGTTATTTTTCCCTTTTTTAAGTTTTGATGAAATCGTCATAGTTACCATGATAGCTCTATTTGGCGGTGCATCTAAAGCACCTATTGCGATTATAATTATGGGAACAGAAATGACCAGCACTTATGCCCTTTTTATTCCATTGATGTTAGCAACAGTTATTTCATACTTTATGACGGGAAATATGAGTATCTACAAGTCTCAAGTCCCGGACAGAAGCTTTTCAAAAGCTCATATGGATGAATACAGGAAACCCATAATGGACGAGATACCCGTATACACAGCAATGAAAAAGGACTATCTCAAAATTGGTAAAGATGAGACAATAAATGCGGGAATGAACAAGTTAAGAGAGAGTAGAATCAAAGGTATTGTGGTGGAGGATAATGATGAACTTGTAGGATATCTTTCAATTGAAGACATACCTCAAAACATAAACTACAATGATAAAATCGAAACCATAATGCAAAAGGATAGCCTGCCCATCATATTGAGCCAGGACAATATCCACTCCGCCTTAACGAGACTCATAACCGAGCCGTCAGGGAAATTAATAGTTATGGAAACTCCGGATTCGAAAAAAGTTATGGGGACACTGACTTTAAGTGAAATTTCCGAATCATATAACAGGGAGATAAGGACAATCAAGGAGGCACAAAGACGATCTAGGGCTGATGATATTTGAAGATGCCGATAATAAAGCGATGATCTTATTTTTATAGTATATATCTGCTTGGGAAACTAGCAGTTTAATTATTAATACTTTTACGCAAAGCTAAAATATATGTTAACAATAACATTAATATATGGATATTGAGTTACCAATACAACACGTAATAGGAAATGAATTAGTTGTAGAGGTAAAAGGACCGGAGGATATGAACAGGGCAGTATTTACCAAAGATGGAACCAAGGTAGGACGAATAGTTAGAATCTTGGGCGTTGTCGACAGACCCTTGGGTGTGGTGTTCCTTTCAAGGAATGTGGAACCAGGGGTGAAGAGTGTCTATATAAAAAATTGAGGTGTTAAAAGTGGAAAAGGAAAAAAGAAAAATTGAACAGATTGAAAGATGTCCAGAATGTGGGTCTACTGATATGGCGCGAGACTACGAAAGGGGAGAATTAGTCTGTAATAAGTGTGGAATTGTTATTGACGAATCATATATTGACCAGGGACCGGAATGGAGAGCCTTTGATACTGAACAAAATGAGTCCAGAGCAAGAGCTGGATCTCCAATGACTTTTACCCTGCATGATAAGGGGTTGTCAACTGATATTTCTTGGAAGAACAAAGACTCTTACGGAAAATCTATTCCTACAAGAAACAGAGCGCAGTTATACAGGTTAAGGAAGTGGCAAAAAAGAATCAAAGTATCAAATGCAGCCGAGAGGAACTTATCCCAGGCATTACAGGAAATGGAGAGAATGGCGTCTAACTTAAGTATTCCAAATGATGTTAGAGAAACAGCAGCTGTCATTTACAGAAAAGCAGTTAAACAGAATATGATCAGGGGAAGAAGCATTGAAGGAGTAGTTGCCGGGTCACTTTATGCAGCCTGCAGAATTACCAATGTACCCAGAACTCTTGATGAAATTGCATCTATAACCAGAGTCAAAAAGAAGGAAATTGGCAGAACTTATAGGATTATGAGCCGATACCTGCAGTTGAACATAATGCCATCTAAGCCAGAAGATTATCTGAACAGATTCTGCAGTAAGTTAAAGTTATCAATGGATACAAGAAAACAGGCTGCTGAGATAATAAAACTTGCACAGGATAATGACCTTACTTCAGGAAAGGGCCCAACAGGAGTTGCCGCAGCTGCTATTTACATTGCTTCTATTATCATGAATGAGAGGAGAACTCAAAGATCAGTGGCAGAGGTAGCAGGAGTTACTGAGGTAACAATCAGAAACAGATACAAAGAGTTGACAGAAAAGCTAAACCTGGACGTTCAGGAATAATCATTTATTCTTTTTAAAATTTCATAAGACTTCAATATTTCATCGGTTAGGGAGTAAATAGAACTGGCTTTAACTGATGCAATTCTGATCTTTATCTTTTTATCATCTATTTCCGTGGATATTGTCTTATCATTTTCGGGTTTGATTATTCTTAATAAGGTTTTTAAAAATTCAATATTACTGTCCACGATCTCAAGTTCTAAATCTACTAATTTCTCCAACTTAGTATAACAGCGAGTTCATGCTTAAATACATTTGTCCCTCTTCATATCAATCTGTAACATTGCCATTGTTATCCGGTATTATCGCATTAAAATCAATGATATCTACTTTAGATTATCCATGAGAATTAAATTAAAGTTGAGTCAAACTTGAAAAATCATAAGAAATCAAAGCCCAGTCATCTTTAAAGGTTGATTAATGCAAACATCTAAGCAAAGGTTAATTTATGCCACTTAATTTATGAGCGAGTCTTAAGCGGAGGTTGCCGAGCTAGGTCAAAGGCGGCAGACTCAAGATCTGCTTCCGTAGGGGTTCGCCGGTTCGAATCCGGCCCTCCGCATTTTATCTATTAATCGAACATGTTATTAACTCTCTAGACAAGGTATATCATGACCTTTCCGCCGAAGCACAGGAGGATGCTGGAAAATGAGCATATCCGAAGGTGGTGGGAAAACAACCGAGCCAGATTCCCTCTTAGTGCTGATATTCTCTTGCGGAATTTGGTTCTTTACTGCGAGATAAACAGCACCTCTCCTGAGAGGATATTGAAAGATGCCGAATCGGGAGCATTGAAGAGACAGTTCATTATGGGTCATAAAGGAGATATTGCGGCAAGATACAGCATCAACAGGCGATATTGAGCAGTATCTAACTCAGGGCTATGTATTTCACGCAGTATTACCGGACGGCAGAGCGGTTATGAAGTTGAGGTTATAGAAGGAGAGGATTATCTGGGAAAAACGGATAGAAATTACATGAAAAGGATGACCAATCGGAAAGAACCGGAGTTATTCATTTTCAAAAGTGTGGAAAATAAGATTTAAGAATTCAGTTGAAATTTAACTTCCATCATGACTCAAACCTCCAGCCTATTGACGGACAGTGAACTTAGGCTGAGACCTTGGTCAATGGAGGATGTTGATTATGCAGAAGCTTGGTATTCTAACATAGAAGTCCTTAGAAATTCCGAAGGAACGGAAAAACCATACAGCCGCGGGAAGATCGAAGAGATGTATAGATATCTATCAGCAAGAGGGGAACTCTACATAATAGAAGTAGAAGAAAGCGGATCATGGAAACCTATCGGAGATGCCTGTCTGATGCCAGATTCTTTGCCAATAGTGATTGGAGAGCCAAACTATAGATCCAAGGGCTATGGCAAAAGGGCACTCTCACTTCTTATTTCAAGAGCAAGGAGCAAAGGTTGGAAAGAACTGAGAGTTAAAGGTGTTTATTCCAACAACGAAAATTCTATAAAATTGTTCCTCTCCCTAGGATTTTTTCAAACTGGCAAATCCTTGATAAAAACGGAGTGACTGAATACTCATATTCTCTCGATCTTTGAAATTAGCGTTAAGAATGTTCATCGATTAGACTACCAGTGAGACGGAGAATTCCGAGTATTACCAGAGATGTCACTATAGCTTGGGCCCATTTTGATAGATTGCTTGGCTATTTGGTTATCCAATACTGTACCTTCGAAGAATTGTATGGTTTCGTCCTTATCCCTATAGTAGTGCAGTTTTGCAGTGTAGAGGTTTACTGCCCTCTTTTCACCTTCTGGATGCTCCGCTCGGTCGGAGAGGAGGGTTCGCAGGAAAGTTCTTAACTTTTCAAACGGTAATAATACATGCTTTCCTTTGCGAGAAACTTCTAAGAAAGAAATTTTATCAAGAAATAGGTAAGGAAAAATAACAGAATACATATACATGTATCCCGTACGGATATTTAATGCGTAAAATAATATTAATTTTGGCTATTTTCCTGCTGACTATTGGCATGATACCCATTGGCCTTGGTGGAGTTTCCCATGATCACAGCTTCTATAACTCTAAGGGAATTGCAAGTGGATTTGCTTCGAATAATGCGACAAATCAGCTAAATGGTAAAAACAACCAGAACAGCACTAGCAATGGGGGATATGTAAAATACACTCTGGTTCTTAATAACAACACGCTTTTTTGTGGAAATTATATGAATATAGCAGATGGATCCGACGTTTCAAACCTTTTTATGGTCGCTTTTGATTCATTGAATCAAAACCTGTACGTTACAGCAGTTTCATTTGTCCCAAATCAGCCTTATGTGTTGGTAATAAACGGTACAACAAACAGTATCGTGAAAACCATAACAGTTGGCTCGCAACCAGTCGGAGTAGCATTCGACTCATCCAATGGATACTTGTATGTTGCCAATGAAGGATCCAATAATGTGTCCGTAATAAACGGTAAAACAAACAGTGTAATCAAAACCATAACTGTAGGCTCGCACCCATCCGGAGTAGCATTCGACTCATCCAACGGATATGTGTATGTTACAAATTCAGGTTCAAATAATGTGTCCGTAATAAACGGTGCAACAAACAGTGTAATCAAAACCATAGCTGTTGGCTCTGCACCATGTGGAGTAGCATTTGACTCATCTAACAGATACGTGTATGTTACAAATTCAGGTTCCAATAATGCGTCCGTAATAAACGGTACAACAAACAGTGTAGTGGATACCATAACAGTTGGCTCGTACCCAACC
>JAJZXP010000143.1 GCA_021806345.1 Thermoplasmata archaeon
TGTATAATACTCTGAAAAAGATTGCAAGAGAGCATTATACAGTTGAGGAATCCACCATTGACAATGGGGCAAGAGGATACACAGCACATTCAGGGGAAGGCCAGAAGATTGTTGTTATGAAGATCCCCGGAGAGGATGTGAATGTACTTCATACCCTGATACATGAGATGTCCCATGCAAGGCTTGAGCACCTCTACAGGAAGGAGCTTCCCAGAGGCCTTGCTGAATCTGAAGCGGAACTTTCCACTTATCTTGTGGGAGCACATTTCGGGTTTAACTTCAGAGAGGATTCAGCTGCCTATATAAAGGGATGGCTTGATGATGCAAAAAAGAATGGAAAGGGGCTTGGAAAGGAGAACCTTGACCGTGTGATGAATAATGCAAGATGGTTGATTGGTGAGATTCTCTATAGGTTAAACTAATCTTTCCAGACAGATGGCGTATGATTAAGTTTATATTCTTATCTCTTATATTTTTTTGAATGGCAAAACTGATCAGCATAATTAATTTAAAGGGAGGGGTGGGAAAAACCTCTCTTACGATAGCGTTAGGGGAGTTCCTGGCTAAGGAAAAATAGAAAAAAAGTTCTAATCATCGATATAGACCCTTAGACTAATGCAACAGTCTCTCTGATCGCACAAGATAGATGGCAAACCTTGGATCAAAAGGGTAAAACAATTGCACAATTATTTCAAGATAAACTATCCGGGCAATATTCATTTAATATCTGGCAATCCATAATAAATAGTGTTTCAAATGTACACGGAGGAATAGAAAATCTAAGTCTTCTACCTTCAAGTTTGAAATTAATAGACATGCAAGATAGGCTTTCCTAAATTCCTAGCTTGACATATTACAGAAATAATCCAGTTGAATTATTGCAACTCGCAATGTCAAACATAATATCAGGCAATATTTTTGATTACATTCTCATCGATTGCCCACCTAACTTAGGTTTAATAACACAAAATGCTCTAAAGATAAGCACGCACTATTTGATCCCTGTTGTTCCTGACATTATTTCAACATTAGGCATACCTCAAATATCAGGAAGTGTTAACAGATTCTCCGAGAATTTGGGGGTTTCTATTGAATGCCTTGGTATGATATTAACCAAGGTTAAGTCGGTAAACTTGCACCGTTCGACTGAGCAACTGTTAAGACAAAAGGCAGATAATGCAGAATATCCAAAAGTTTGGGAGTCAAAAATAAAAGATACCATAAAAGGACAGGAGGCTTTCAATTTTGAGAGCTTTTCATCGAGTTTTAAAGCAAAATATAATTCAAGTGGTCTTTATCAACAGTACAGAAATGTTAAAGAGGAGTTTTTGCGCTTATGTCCAAGTTAAAAGAAACTAGGAATAAACAGATTGCAGATTTGCTTAGAGCGATTGCCGATCTTATTGAAATCGACAAAGCAAGTCCTAAAAAAATTATTGAGGAACTAAGTCAAGTTAAGAATGAAAGACAAAAGATTGAATCTAAGGATCCAATAGGAATATTCAAAGTACTTGAAACGTCAGGCGTTGACGATCTGCGAAGCAGATTAAGTCAACTTAGCGTTCCAGATCTTAAAGGAATCATAAGTATCCACAGATTAGATCCCTCTAGGAAATCGTCTAAATGGAAAGATCCTGACAAATTAATGGATCTTATAATGACTATGGCAATCAATAGGACGAAGCATGGTGACGTTTTCATTTCATGAAATTATCATTTGAGACTATCTTTTAGACACTTTTTTCATCTAACTGCAGGAAACGCAAATAAAGTAAAACTTTGTTATCTTAGAGGAGTTTATTGGAGATTTATAGAAATCAGAAAATTGCGCCATAATGCCTTTGGCGGATGACCAGTATCGAAGTATGCTACTCATTTATATAAGAACTTAATTCCGCTGCCGCAGTGTTTATGAATGCATATTTCGATAAATTATCATATACAGTGACTGGGCTCAGACCTTGAAGCAGAGAAGGTGAATAAAGGGGGCCATTAAGCATGAAGGTACCGTTTTTGGTTGTTAAGATAACATTGGTGTTCAAGTGGGGATACGCGGATAGATAAGCACTGGGTACGCCTCGCCCTTGTACTGGAACTTTTTCTGTTAAGTTTATTTCTAAGTTATATATTGGCGTTGGCAGCTCATTTTGCAACACGCGGTTCGCATACTCTATTGCAGTTCCTTGGTATTGATCCCCATAAACCGTAAGATTTGTAGCATTTCCATACACGTATGTCGAATGCAAGGAGATGCCGTTTCCTGTGACATTGCCGAAAATTAGGCCAGGTGTGTTTGGAAAAACATCATTGGTATCAGATGAGTGAAATGATATTTCGTGGGATATGTTAAGCTTTGTTGAAAGAGATAAATAGAAAGCCCAAGAGTCAACTGCACCTATTGGGCATCCCAACCATGAGACATAGTATATATTCACACTCGTCGATTTCAATGATTTTGAAGCCAAAAAGACCTTGCCCCAAGGTATAGTGTTAACGCTTGTTGTAGTTTTGTCACCATCGTTCACATGGCTTACGTAATTAAATTCTATAACATGAATTATAGAAAGTACGGAAACTACTACAAGTATTGAAGCAATAATTACATTTTTCCTTTTTTTGCGTGCTTTTTCTTTCTGCCTAGCAATTTCCTGTTCTCGCATCTTCCTACGATTCAAATTTTACCGCCCTGACAAAATAAGGAAAATTATTTTTATGGTATTATTTTCATATCCAGGAGAAATCCGTTTGCAATGTAGTCGTTAAATACCTCTGTGTGGTTTTGACTGACAAACTGCCTTGCAGTTACTACATCATATACTGTAAAGTTCCCCTGCCTCCATATTATACTGTGTACTGGAATCCAGGTATTGTTTACAGGGTCGAATAAGCTCATTGTGTAGTTAACCTCACCTAGTACGACCCACTGCTGGGATCCGTTTTGCAATTTAACATAGACTGGTTGGTCACTCATTCCTGAAATGTAGATGGCATGATTAAGTTCTATTACCGATGAAACATTGTGAGATTCATCTGAAACAACGGTGCTCCTTATTAGTTGCTTGTTGACGGTGTCGTATGAGAGAGTTTTCATTCCGGGCTTTAGATCCTGAACTGGAATTTGAGTGCCGTTGGCCAAAGTGATTTCTGTTCCATTCAGGACGCAACCTCCTCCACCTCCGCCACTAGTAGAATAACTTGTGGTTTGTACATACATGAGTGGTATGTTTCCAGTTTGACCGTTACTTAATGTGTATGATGTGCTACCAACTAATGCCCAGATATTTCCATCGTTCCCGCTGTATGCTCCTGCATCAGCCCAAGAAACAGCATTGGATGAGGACGAAGTTGTGTAACTCAAAGTGGCAACGATGCCGAGTGCAATAGCATCAGGGATATCTATTCCTGGAACAAGCAACAACAAAGCACCCACCGGCAATCCGACGTTTATCCAACTGGTATCTGAAGCTGCATAGTCGTTTACGAGAGATGTGCTTGCAAGATAAGTATCATTGGGATAATAACCAGAAGAACCGGTTCCGGTGAAGGCACCGCCTATTTCGTTGTACGAATAGGATTTTAAAACATTGCTGACATAACCGCTAGGAGCACTTGATTGTACACTGAAAGTGGTACTACTACCTGGGATATTCTGGACGTTTACTATTCCAGTGTCGTATTGATATTCTCCTTCTGGGAAAGCATAGCCACAGGACGTATACCAAAGCTGATACCAAGCCCCTTCAACCTGACCGTACATATCCAAGTACCATGTTTGCCCCCCGTTAGCAGGCCCTGTTGAGTCTCCAGAAGCATAAGTTGATGTTACGTGCCAAATTGATCCTCCGTTTTCAAAAGACCAACCATTTGAACCTAGTGCTACCCCAACATTCAAGCTATCAGATGTTGAAGCGAACATAGCCGATCCAACCCACCCATATGAAGAGTCTAAAGAGTTTACCCAAGAAACAGGAATGTTTCCAGGGCCATTACTAGGGTAGTACGTATAATTACTGCATTCAACCCATTCATACCCAAATCCCGGTATTATTGTCGGCAAACTACTCCCCTCCAATGGTATGGCACTTCCAATATTGGAAAGCGCTTTTCCATTTTCCCTTTTATTATTTTGAAGATGCATGGTAGATTTTCCGTGTGTGTTAAGAATCACGTGAACATGGGCTGACTTCCCATGGATTATATTCATTGTAGTTATTGGTACTGAACTTTGCGTGAAGTAGATACTCCCATTACCATACACCTTAGTTACAAAAAGCAGCACGTATGGTGATGACATGCTTGCCAAACTTGTTCCCTGATATTTTACCCATTCATGAGATAAATCAATCAATTTGGACACATTTGTCACGGCGATTCTACCGTTCGCATCTGTGTGACCTGCAAAGACCATCCGTAATCCGCCACCCATGTTTGGCGGCGTAGCCATAAATCCTTGAACGCTCGCGTTTCTAATGTCATGACCAAGAGGTCCAGTTATTAATACAGTAACATTTTGATCATTCGGCAAACCTACAGACCCAGAGCTCATTCCTAACAACCCAGATGCTGGCACAATTGCAAGTGCTATAACTACAGCCATTAGAAGAGACGAACTTTTCAAATTGACCACAAAATAAAAAATAGAAAGAGTTAATAAAATTTGCTATATATAATATGTGGAAATGAGATTTTTTTGAAATTAATTTAATGACTATATATATCTTTCGAAAATTATTCATATCAATGAATTATATAGCTGATTTATTAATATCAACCAAAATTTATGTAATAAATTAAACTTTGACCAAATATATATGTCGAAGACTGTTATATATCATTATGGAGGATTTCCAAAAACTCCCACCGAAACCATTTTTCATGACCTCATGATCTTAGATCATGAACCTCTTCCAGACTGGATTATCTGAACTGTACAAAGAAATTGAATCCCTGGGTGATCCCTTAACCAGTATATCTGACCGCATCGATTTTGAAAGAATCAGGCCCGTCCTTGCTGATCTTTTCAGCAATGACACAGAGAAGGGCGGAAGACCCAATTATGATCCCATTCTCATGGTCAAAATTCTGCTATTGCAACAGTGGTACAACCTCTCAGATCCCCAAATAGAAAGAGAGATCCGTGACAGGATATCATTCATGAATTTCCTTGGATATCCTGACAGGCTTCCGGATCGGAATACGATCGGGTATTTCCGGGAGAGATTGTCCAAAACGGGAAAGGATCGCCTTGTTTTCAATAAAATAAGAGACCAGATCATGGCTAAAAAATCCGCATCAAGAAGGGCACCATACAGGATGATTCTTTCATAGAGGCGGGCAGGGGAGAATATGGAAAGCCAAGAGGAGACTACGCCAATACGCGCAGATCCAAAGATGGCACATCCGCAACAAAGAATCATGAGCATCACTTTGGGTACAAGGCACATACCCTTGTAAATGAGATAAAGATCATCGAGAAGCTTTCAGTAACACCTGCGAATGTGTATGATTCAAAGATTGATCTTTCAATTCCAGGAATCATATGCTATCGTGATAAAGGTTATTTCGGATCTGATTGCAAAGGCATCAATGGCACCATGGATCGTGCAGTGAGAGGGCATCCTCTGCCAGTTAAGAGTATACGCAGGAATCTCAGGATATCCAGGATCAGATCGGCGGTTGAACATCCATATGCATTCTTCAAGGGTATGTTCCATTTCGCCCATGTAATGGTCAAGACAGTGCAGAGGGTGAGAGTGAAAGCATACTTCACTGCCATGTGCTACAACCTTGTAAGGGCAAGATTTCTTGACAGGATAGCGTAAGCCATCGACATTCAGGAAAAAATAATGAGAAAACTGGTGAAATCACAGCCAGCATAGTAAATTTGAGGCAGTCTTATCACAAATCAGAAGTCAATCAAACGAATCACTAAAGAATGGATGGTTTTGGGAAAACATCTATAGAATATTAATTGAACACAATCCGAAGTGGACTGTTGAATACAAGATCTACAGTCCCACTGTTATGGGGGCTGGCTCGGAATGTAATCACCAACTGGCTCAGGTTATTTGCCGGGAGATAGACATTAC
>JAJZXP010000061.1 GCA_021806345.1 Thermoplasmata archaeon
CCCCTTTATAGCGAGGAATTGGACTCCAATATTCCAGAAGTTGTAAGTGAATTCAAGGAAAAAGTAAGAAACAGCGATGGCTTTATAATATCAAGCCCTGAATACGATTTCACCATTCCTGGTTATTTAAAAAATGCACTGGATTTTGCTTCAAGACCACCAGGATCAAATCCTTTCGCAAAAAAGATAGGAGTAATAATGAGTGCATCAATGAGCATGCTTGGCGGTGCAAGGGTTCAATATCACTTACGGCAGGTAATGGGATATCTGGACAGCAGAGTAATAAACAAACCTGAGGTATTCATCTCTTTTGCAAATCAAAAGTTTGATCAGAATGGACATCTTAATGATCCGATGGCTCTTCAATTCCTCACAACCCTCCTGGATAACCTTATGAAAGATGTACTGGAGGATCTGGAGTTAAGGGAGTTTATCAAAAGAAAGCAGGAAAGTCAGAACTAAAAGATTTCCACTTTGTCATAAGCATTTTCATAGAAGGCTATGTACTCCTTTATCGGCAGGAAATCAATTGGGGGTTTAATATATCTCCAAACTGAATTTTCTGTCTTTTCCCTATCTATATTGAGATGATAATAATCTGCTGTTCCCTTGCATTTACACGTATATTTTTATCAGACTCTTGAAAAAACTCAAGTTTAGCATCTCTTATTGGAAAATAGATAATCTCCGTATCTCCGATTCCTTTAGTGCTACTGCATCCTGTGTTTCAGCAATCACTTTCCCCCTTAGAAACTACCTTGGCGGTCTTATTTAATTTCTCCACCTTAATGGGATGCTGCTGGGTCTTAAATTCAATCACCAGGTTTTCCACATTTGAATATTGAAATATATTCATCAAATGTTTTTATAATTATTTCATAGGAAAGAAATTGTTAATGCCCCCATTATGGAGAGAATTATTCCAGAGAATTTGAGGTATGTCATCTTATCTTTAAAAATATAAAAACCTACAATAGCAACAGTTGCCGGAATCATTGCTACAATTGATCCGGAAAGGACAAAAAAGCCAGATTGGATCGAATATGCATAAAACACGTTTCCTGTACCATCTAAAAGTCCAGCTATAATTGTGACAATAATTGACAATCTACCGCTGCTAACTTTAACCAATTGAGCAAATCTCAGTTCCATGAAAATCAAGATTAAGGTTGTTCCAAGTATTCTTGCCAAAAAAAGAGGCATAGCACTAATATGATAATCCATGACGGATTCAGAAAGGGGAATATAATAAACTCCCCAGCTGATATTTGCAAGTGCAGCTATCATGAAAAATTTTTTCTTTATGGGCGTTCCCCTAATGCTCACCAGAATCGCTCCCATAATTATCATTCCTATTCCCATGAACTCCAGATAGTTTCCAGCTTCTCCAAGTAGAAAAATTCCAATAAATATTACGATAACCTGCTGAAGATTTAATGTCACTCCAACACTAGAGAGGGATTCTTTCCCCATTCCCATGTAGAACAAAATGTATCCGGTAGCAAGGAAAAATCCAGAAAATAACCCGTTAATGAGAAGTATCCATGAAATATTGAAATCTCCAGACAAAAACAGGAAAAGAAATATTGGTATTAAACCTAGGGAGATCAGGGTCAGTGATACAAGCCCTGATTCCATTCCCATTAATGATTTTTTAACTAATGAGTTTGAAGCCGTCCAGAGTAGAAGAACTGTTAGTGATATAATTATTGGAAGTCCCTCCATACCTTTATTCCCCGGCTTTATCCCATATTGTCAGGTATGATATATACTGTTTCAATCTATTCTTATAAGCGCAAGAATAAAATTCCGTGTTGTTACATTTAAAATGGAATTCCTAAGACTGAATTATCAAAAGTCATATATAAGCAAGAAGATAACACTATCTGCATTTCTTGGACGGTTCCTCCTTAACTTTCGCTACAGTAACCACTTTAAGGTTAAATTCTGAAACATTAAGATATGAAAATTTGAAGAACTAAAATGAAAAGAGATTATCAACCTAAGGAAAAGTTCTGAAATATGTTTTCAGAAGCAATTTTATCCTGGAGTTCGTTAAGAGATTGATATAAAAAATAGCTTGAAATTTCACACTCATTTAAGGGAGAAGTTCATCATCCTGCATCACTTGAAGTTTGGACGTATTGTTTGGTTCAGGTTTGGAACCATATTCATTTACGAGCTTAATTAATGCAGGAAGGAAAATAACAGAGGTAATTGAAATTGCAATCCCAGAGTAGACGAAAATCAGTGGAAAGTATACCTTAGAAGATAGTGCTGTCCAGAACAGCGCCATAACCGGGGAACTACCTATAGCTAGGAAGTTTGTTAAAGAACCGATTCTTCCAAGAAGATTGCTTGGTATTATCTTAATGAAAAGTGTTTGAAGTGAAATATTCAAAAAAGCGCTGGCCAATCCCATTGGAAATGTTATAAAGAACGGTATTAGCGGATTTTTATCCAGACCGAGTAAAATCAATAAACTCCCCATTAAAACTAGTTCGATCACCATTATTCCCCCCTTCGAAAATTTATCATGGTGTTTAGAGGATATCAGCGAACCAGTTATCATTCCTACAGGAAATCCTAGCAGGAATATGGTATATTCAATCACACTTCCATGCATTACACTTTCCACGAGTGCTGCTGCAAACACATCGATACATACGAAAAAGCCATTGACTATTAAGGCAAGCAATAGAACAGGCATTAAAATGTAGATGATTCTGCCTATTTTGCTGATTGACTTCTCCGATTTAGTCGGCCTATTCTCTCCTTTAACGGGAAGTGAAAGGGGAATCGAAACAATTGATAAGCCTACAATAAGAGATAGGAAAATATTCATGCCGATCAACAGACCAAGTCCACCAGCTAAAAGGCCCAAAAGATCTGATAAAGCCCGTGTCCCGATAAGCAAAGAACTGGCTTTTCCTATATTTTCTTCAGCAACAAAATCCTTCATTATTGTATTAATTATGTCAGAAGTGAAGCCAGAAATCATTGAAATTATAACATCGACAATGTAAAGTACAATTAGATCACTTGAATAAAAGAGAAATAAATAGGCAAATACTGGAACTATCGACACGAAAAAGAAGACTCTGCTTCTTCTGAACTTATCAAGTATAATACCTCCG
Organism: Thermoplasmata archaeon; assembly: GCA_021806345.1. Next base: position 3,138 of record JAJZXP010000061.1, read on the forward strand.
GGAAGGGATATAATTAGATACCCTACCAACGAAAAAGCAGGTATAAGTCCGTCTTCAATAATCGAATGAGTATCAATGAATATCTTCCAGAGAAAAAAGGTTGAAAACATCAGAGATGTTATTCTGATAAGCGTCTTCGAAATTGTCAATCTTTCAAATGTGTTTATACGTATTGTCATAATTATATGTGTAATTCAAAACATACATATAAATCTTCATATACGTAAATTTTAATTTATATAAGATATATGCCTTCATGGATAAATCCTTAGAAATTCTCCACGAAGTTTACAAAGACAGCACAATGACTATGGTTATTTTTACACTGATTGAAAACAAAACACTAACTGTCACTGACATGGCAGGAGAAATGAATATGACAAGGTCCAATATTTATCGATCTGTGAGACAGTTGCTGAATTATGGAATAATAAACTTAGACCACGAGGAGACAGTAAAAAATTATGTCAAGAAATACTATCGCCTTAACGAAGTATTTTTCAAAAGTGTTTCATATGAAAGTCAAATAAAAAGCTTAGTAGATCTGAATGCTGAAAGTTTTTCCAAAGTAATATCTGGAATGCTGCTTTCGTTTTCACACTATTTAAAATTACAACATGACAAGATAATTAAAATGAATGAAGCAGAACTTAAAGAAATAAAGGAACAATTAAAAGAAAACAATGCAATCATGTCCATTGGATCAAGTTCAAAGAAATCCGCGCGTAATATAATAGATGCATTTAGGAAAGAATTGGATTTGGATGACGTAGAAAATCTGGAAAATTCAAGAAAAGACGAATCAACAATAATCATGTTTCTTGCACTGCCTATCTCACATTCAAAATAGATTTAAAGGAGAGTTAAGTAAACTCAATAATATCTACTCCCATTTTTCCCTATTCACAGTTCGCAAACTTTCATCTATACCTCTTAATTCAATGTCACCATCAGTTTTAAACTCCCCAAGCTGGTTCATCTTTTTTATGGAAGGTATAACCCTGCTTTCCGTGAAACTTAAAATGCCATTATAATCATGAACCAAACTTTCCACATTTCTACCCATGCTTTCGAAGCGTTTGAATAACCCATTGAGTCTTTCATATAATTGGGACGCGATATTGAGTATTTCCCCCGAATTCTTTACTATGGATTCCTGTCTCCAAGACTGGTGTATTACCTTCAACGTAGCTAAAAGAGTCAAGGGAGTACAAAGTATGATCCCTTTTTGCATTGCAAGGTCCACGATTTCTGGGTCAACTGATAATACAGTTGATAGTATATTTTCGTGAGGCATGAACATAATCACAAAGTCAGGTGAACTTTTCAAATTTTTTTGGTAATCTCTTGCGGATAAGTACTTTATCTGTTTCTTCACATCTCCAGCGAACTCAATTAAGAGGGAGTCCGCATCTTCCATGTTTGTTGAATTATATGCCCGTTCAAAGTTAGAGTATGGTACTTTTGAATCCACTATAACGTCTTTATCACCCGGTAAATGTATTATCATATCTGGCCTGTCCCCAGACCCAATTACGACCTGTTCGTCAAAATCTACATGCTCAAGCATTCCAGCAGATTCCACAATTCTCCTGAGTGTTATTTCACCCCATTTCCCCCTGCTTTGAGAGTTGCTGAGTAAATTATGTAAATTTCTTGTCTCATTCTGTAAATCCTCCGTAATGGTTTTCACCGTATCCAGAAAACTTCTTATGCCCCCATAATCCGCACTTCTTTTATTCTCAAGTTCATTGATTAGCCGATTATATGCATCCATCTGTGCCTTTAGGGGGGATAATGCAGTTTCAAACTCCGCTTTTTTTGTATCAAGCAATGCCACAGTTTCCCTGGATATGCTTTTAAAATTTGATTCTGTAAGTAAAGAGTTCTGTCTCATCGTTTCATTTATTATTTCCGAAGAGGCGGCCTTAAGAGCATCTGCGGTCTTTTTGGATATCACCCTCTCTCCTCTGTTGGGCAAAATCTGGGAGATTGCAAAAGTAAATAGGACTCCCAGAATAAATCCAAGCAGGATATCCATGAAATCCATAGTAAGACAAATGTATGACAGTATTAATACTATTTCCCCAAAGAATAACCAAACAGGTAAATTTTTTTGAATTAAGGATTTATTATCCTTATATGTATGGATAACTTTTGATAAATATGTTTTAAATGATACATATATGTATACCCCAAATCTCTTATTTTTAGAACTCACAAGAGCTTGTGAATTTGAGTGTATCCATTGTAGAGCCAGTTCCATAAATTCCTATATGGAAAATGAATTATCTACCAATGATGTTGAAAAACTTCTCGACCAAATGGATCATAAACTTAGCAACAAACCGCATGTTATACTGACAGGAGGCAATCCAATGATAAGTCCAGCTTTTTGGAAAATACTCTCTCTCTTTTCCAAAAATGGTTACACTTATTCAGTAAGCACAACACCATCTGAACGAATTAATGTAGATTCAATCCTCAAGTTAGCTTCCATGGGAGTGAAGAGCATTTCCCTTTCTCTGGATGGAACACCACAGGTTCACGATCATATACGGAACAAAAAGGGGGCTTTCAAAAATCTAGTAGAGATAATTCCCATGATCATGGATTCTGGAATAAAGGTACAAATTAACACAACCATCATGAAGGAGAACGTATATCTTCTGCCCTTCATCTTCAAGATACTTAGAAATCTAAACGTGAATGTATGGGAAATCTTCTTTCTGGTAAAGACAGGCAGGGGAAAATTTGAAGAATCCATATCTCCAGAGGAATCGGACCAGTTACTTAAGTATCTTGTTCTTGTAAGCAAAACCGGAATGGAGATACGATTTGTGGAAGCTCCAGAAGTCAACAGGGTGAGAATCCAGACAATCGAGGACAATAAGAGCAATGGAGGAGACCTATTTGATGAACTCTGTCTTAAGACAATGGAATTAA
>JAJZXP010000022.1 GCA_021806345.1 Thermoplasmata archaeon
TGAAGTGTATATAACATTTGATCCAGCTCCTCTTATGCTTTTAGGAAAGTCTGGATCGAAAGCCGCCCTTACACTGTTTGTGTTTAGCTGTATATGTTCATAACCCTCCTCTTTTGCGATTTTTATAATGTCTATGATATCATCCCTTATTGCTGGTTCTCCGCCTGTTATCTGAACTGCATTCGCACCTACTGGTTTCTCATTTCTCATCCTTCTGAGCATCATTCTTACCTGATCCTGCGTAGGTTCATAGATTGGCTCATTTTCCTTTGCATAGAAGAAACAGTACCAGCATGAAAGATCGCATCTGTTGGTAACTACTACATTACCCAGGCCAGTATGTGACTTGTGTTTCACGCAAAGTCCACAGTGGGTTGGACAAACGATCTTAGACTCAAGATATGCAACGTGAGGGTTCAGTATTTTTACACCTGGGTCTTGCCATTTTTTGGCTTCTTGATACATATCATAATCTTCCCAGTACTTCTCTCTGGTTATGCCGTGCTCCCCACATTCCTTGATTAATCTAACTTCACCTGCATTTTCATACACAATTGCGGGTATTCTCATCTGATCGAATTTTTCATCATCAACGCATATTGGACACAGACTTTCAGTAACCCTGATTAACATCATGTCATCTGAAACTAAGTTGCCCATAGCTCCCATGAATTCCTCCACGGTCTTGAACGGTGCATTTTTACTTATCTCAAAGTCGCTAGCAAAGCGAACTTGAGGATATTTGTTTCTTTCTTCAAGAGCAATCAATTTTATCCACCTTAGTTACATAGTAGACATTCCTATATTAAAAGCATTTTGTAGTTTTCAAAACTACAAATATAGTCAAATATATGTCATATTTGTAGCTTTTTTTGATATAAACTAGAGAACAATATAGGTGCCGAGTATATTAAGATAAATCGCGATTCGTACCGTAAATGCCTTACTGGAAAACTAAATTATTGTTATAGTTAAATTTTGAACTACGCATATAATTCTATTTTAGTTTTAATTGCTACAATTTTGAAAATAGATGTCTTTATTTTAGAATCAGGGCCATCCACGTATACTTGTTAAGATGTGACAAGTGAGTCTGACATTCAATTTCTGAACATTTGATTGAATCACTCGTAAATTATTTGCCAGAGATAACAAAAATTTATATCATAATACCAATTCGCAAGTAAGGAGAGGTATTCAGTAAATGTCAGTTCCATACAGAATCACAATAAGGATTTCTGAGTCAGACATGATCGCAATGGAATCTTTGATTGACAATTCAAATTTCGAAAGCATATCACAGATTATTAGAGTCGCCCTGGACCAGTTCTTAGAAAAGCAAAAAGATTCAGGCATAAGTAAGAAAATAGAGGTAGATTTAAGTCGAAGACTCATAACAGACCTAAATAAAATAGTGGAAAACGGAGAGGCTATATCCATGGACGATCTAATCAGAGCTGTTCTTAAGGAGTATACAGCCAAAAGAGTTGAATCATTAAAAGAAGATTTAAAAAAGGACGACGGAGAATAGATATAATGGTTGTAATCAACACCACAAATCAAGAAATGGAATATCTATTGGGTAAGAAGTGGAAAAATAAGTTAAGCAACTTCTCAAGGATAATAGGCTTCACATATGAAGAAAACAACACCCAAATCGACATTGAGTTAAATCCAGATCGCCCAGACCTTTTTTCCGTACATTCAATCGCTTCCGCACTTAATGTTTTTGAGGAAAGAAAAATAAAATATGGGAAGCTAAACATCAGCAAAGATATCCTAACTCAGGATAAAAAGCTGCAAAGACCGTATTTTGCAGTTTTTACGGTTGAAAATTTAAAAGAACCGTTAAACGGGGTTGATGTAACAGATGATTTTCTAAAGTTCTCAGATAAAATTTCTGAGACAGTTGGAAAACAGAGAAAAAAGATTGCAGTTGGGGTTCATGACCTGAAGAAGGTTCAAGGAACCGTTTCAATGAAAAAAGTAAGTGGGGACTATGAGTTTAGAACATTTGATGGAATGAGCGGCAGTGTCAGGGAACTGTCAAAGAAACATGAAAAGGGAATCAAATACAGATCTGGTCCGGACTTAGCACAATTTCTTGGTATTTTTGATTCGGATGGAGTTATTTCTGTTCCACCCATGTTCAACTCTTTTAGAACAAGGGTTGAAAGCACTACAGAGTCATTGCTGGTAGATGTAACCGCCACTTCATCGAGTTCAATATCAAACGCTGTCCATCTTCTTGCAGGTTATTTTCTAAGCAAGGGAATGGATGTAAAGTTGCTAAAAACACCATCATTTGATCCTGTTAGATTCAAGACTGAAAAATTTATACCCGTAACCAAAAAGGACATTCAGAATGCATCTGGACTAAAAGACATTGAGATGAGTGGAGTTTGCGAAATACTTTCCAAAATGGGTTATTCAGATTGGAAAATAAGTGATGGTTCTAAGAATAAAATTCATTTTAAAATCCCAACTCACAGAATAGACGTTATGGGTCCAATGGACATAGTTGAAGACTTTTTGAAGGGTTTTGGCATACAAAATATCCTACCAAGCAAAATGCTCACTAAATTTATAGGAAGACCAAATGAAAAGACAGTAATGCAATCAAAATTTCGAAGTTTAGTTAATTCCATGTCGTTTCAGGAAACCATTTCATTCGTTCTAACAGATGGTAACTATAAAGACCAAAAAATATCCATTGAGAACCCTAAAAGCCTGGATTATTCTAAGCCCAGGGATAGTTTATGGTCAGGAATTCTTAAAATCATCAGATCTAATAATACGCACAGTTATCCTCAAAGAGTTTTTGAGGTGGGAGAGGTGGTTAATGAAGGTGTTCAACAAACCAGACTTGCCTTGGCAATAATTGGTGCAAACAGTTCATATGATGAAATGAAAGGGGTACTTGACACAATCGTAAACTCCATCCCTAACGAAAAGATTTACTTAAAAAAAACTTTGGACTCTCATTTCATCAAGGGAAGATGCGCTGAAATTACTGGAAAAGAGGTTTTGAAGAATGGCATAATAGGAGAGGTATCTCCGGAAGTCCTTGAAAAAAATACATTAACCGTTCCAATGGTTTTTATGGAACTGACGTTTTAAATAAGAATAAACTTTAGAGATAAAAATAATACTCATTATTTACTTTATCCATCTTGCACTTTTAAATTATTGAAATAAGGAATTCCGTCTTTTTTGAATGATTTTTTCTATTAAACATTTTAATAGTTCAATTGTATTAGCGATTTCGGTAGTCAAAAAATGGAACTCCAGGATAACAAGTATATTTATGGGCTAAAACAATGGTTCTCTAGAAACTGGGAGTTCGCAGGAGTGGGATTGCTGGTTGCTATTTACATATTCCTTGCAAACTTCTTTATCTGGGGACCATCGTTTACCAATGGGACAGCCAATTTTTCCGGTGGAAGTGATCCATACTTCAACTGGTATGTAATTACTTTTACAATAACACATCACATCTCTCTTCTAAACACTTCTGGACTGAATTATCCGCTGTCCTCCGGAGACCCAAGACCCTTATTCTTTCACTGGATGATTGTATTTCTCGCAGAAATAACAGGGCCAATATTCGGTGGAACCATTCAGGCCGCATATTATTCATTCATGGAATTTGATGCAGTCTTTGGGGCACTTTTAATTATCCCAGTCTTTCTACTGGGGAAAAGCATAATAGGCAAAAAAGGTGGAATGATAGCCGCCGTGCTGTACACCTTGATGCCAAGCAACCTTACATCAGGAATCCTTTCAGATGGAAGAATGCATACCCCCGAACTTATTTTCGCTTTCTTTGCAATTTACTTCTTTGAAAGAGCGGTAAAATATGCAAACAAGGGAAGAGTAATAGAAGGTGGCATATTTGATTTCAGGGGATATTCAAATTCAATAAGATCATACTTTTCAAGAAACAAGAAGGCGACATTTTATGCTCTATTCTCAGGAGCTTCGTATGGTGCGTTAATGCTCTCGTGGCAAGGACATGCGTATATACTCGCAATTATATCTATCTATGTTGTTTTGCAGTTTATCGTAAACATGTTTTTAGGTAGGAATACTGGCTATTTGCTAGTTACAACAATTATCTTTGTGGCTCTCTCTTTTGCGATGGGAGGATATTACTATTATGGTGCACATAATTTGCCTTCTGCGTGGTATGTTGCTCCATTATTGATTGGAATTGGAGTAATATTTTTGGGAATTTTGATAGGGTTAGTTGGAAGAAAACCATGGATTATCTCAGTACCGATGATAGTAATATTAGTGTCCATGGTCATAGGGGGGCTCTCAGTTGTAGACCATCGTGTATTTATTGATATAATATCAGGAGACGGGTACTTCATTAAATCAAAACTGTATTCCACAATAGCTGAAGCCCAGGCTCCTGCATTGGGCCAATATATAGATGGTTTTGGAGTGGCTCAATTTATATTGGGAATAGGCGGAATTCTCCTTATCTCCTATAAATTCTTGAAGGAACGAAAAGAGTCATTTTTCTTCCTCCTTATCTTTTCTGGAGTTTCTATATATATGAGTTTAGCAGCGGCCAGGTTTAATATCACAGCATCACCAGCCTACGCCATACTTGGAGGAGCACTGGTATACTATTTTGCTGACATAATCAAAATTTCATCAATTAAGGATGATACAAAAACTAAAAAATCATTCAGAAAAAGAGCTGGCATTAAGGGTAACTTAGGTTGGTTGCAAGCCATTTTTGTATTGATAGTGGTGTTTGGAATTCTGATCCCTTCGGGACTCGGAGTAATTTCAACTGCAGTACCTATCAACAGTGCACCAACCGTAAACCACCAGGTGTATAACGCTCTTCCAGGTTTTGCAAAACCTGCAAATTATCAGGTAAATACCAGCGCGTACTTTGGAACAACAGGTTCACAAGTGGTAAACGCCTCAAGTCCACTATCACAGTCTCTTGCATGGCTTGCGACACAACAGGCTAATCAGTCTCTCTCCAACAAGCCTGCTTATGTCAATTGGTGGGACTACGGTTTTCAGGAGCTATGCCAGGGAAAACATCCAACAGTTGCAGATGACTTTCAGCAGGCATATCAGGTAGCAGGTCAAATATTACTTTCCACAAACGAATCGCAAATTATTGGGCTGTTTACGGCAAGGTTAATGAACGGAGTGTTTGTTAAAAACTCTGGACAATACAGCACATCAGTAAAATTGGCGCTAAGTCAGTATTTTGGATCAGGGGAATTGAAAATCCTTAAGAAAATCTATGCAAATCCGTTACAGTATAAAAACTGGATAGCAGACAACAGCACAGTCTATGGATCATTTACCACCTCAATTTCAAGCACCAATGCATATTATGCATTGATAAAGGGTCAATTAGCATCTAAACTGAGCTTGAACAATCTAGTAAACCTGTATCAGTCTCTTCAAGAGGCAACAGGGTATAGCATTCAGTATATCCAGATCGACCATGGATTATTCCCACTTTCAGGGTTAAACACAGGAACTTTCTATGCACCCGCATTCCTTACCGATACACCCACCTACACATCAGCAGCAGGAGCTGTTGTTCCCTACAAATACTATCAAATTTTTGTCCAAACCACAAATGGCACATTTCCTCTTAACCAAACACCTGCAAATGCAGTGCCAACAGGATATCAACTGGGTTACACTCCAGCATTTTATAACACAACAATCTACAAGGCCATGGTCGGCTTGCCCCCTTCAGCAGTGGGACAAACCAATGGAATACCTGGGCTGGATTATGGTACAAATAAATACACAATGGAACCTGCATATAACATGAGCAATTTCGAAATTTGCTATGAAGGGATCCCTTATAACCCATACTCTAACTTCAGTGCGCATCCCGGCTCTTTTAAGATATTACCATTAAAAGAGGCTTATACTTTAAACAAAGCGGGAAAGGGAAAAGCTTTGATTTTCCCGCAACTAGCAACCATAATACAATCATCAGATCCAATTTTAAGGTACTTCCCCGGAGCAGTAATTACGGGCCAAGTAAAGACCCCT
>JAJZXP010000075.1 GCA_021806345.1 Thermoplasmata archaeon
CTGTTCTTTTTGGAACAGATTCCTTTGGTGGAGGATTCATAAACACATCCATGCTTTCGCTCTGGTTTCTTGCAATTTATTCACTCAAAATTGGTGAAACAGGATTTATTTTTGTTATTGTCAACCTGCTGACAATGTTGTCAGTGCTTATATCCGGCAGGTTATCTACACGGATTGGACTTATAAGGACAATGGTATCAACGCACCTGATCAGCAATGCCTTTCTGATAATGATGTCTTTTGTTCATATACTCTTCCTGAGTGAAATATTTCTTTTTCTTAGACAGACAACCAGTCAGATGGATGTCCCTGCAAGGGATAGTTTCATAAACACAATTATTGAACCGGACAGCAGGATGTACACCAACTCCAGATTTCTGGCGGCAAGAAATCTTTCCAACGTACCATCACCTGCTATTGGAGGGCTGTTAATTGACTTCTACCCGCTGGTCCTGCCTGCTGTGGCAGGAGCCATCAAGAGTGCGTATGACGTTGCACTGTATGCTGGTTTCAGGAAATATAAAGTATAAAATTATAGAGGGAAACCGCCGTCTGGGAAAATTTTCTTCCAGTCATCCATGAATTTCAGCAGTCCCTCATCTGTTTTGGGATGCTGAGGCAGCTTCTTTAGAACCTCGAATGGCATTGTCACAACATCCGCTCCTATCAGTGCGGATCTGACTACATGTATGGGGTTCCTGATCGATGCGACGAGTATTTTTGTGCTGATGTCATAATTTGTAAAAATTGTCTTAATCTGTTCAATAAGGTACATTCCGTCCTCACCGATGTCGTCCAGGCGTCCGACAAACGGAGAGACGTAGCTTGCACCGCTCTTCGCGGCGAAAAGAGCCTGGATTGGACTGAATATCAAAGTGCAGTTTACTGGTATCTTTCTTTCCCTGAGCTTCTTTATCGTTTTGAGGCCTTCAAGGGTCATTGGAATTTTTACCACAGCGTTGTCCCCAAGTGAGGCAATCTTCTCCGCCTGCTTCATCATACCCTCGTGATCTTCGGCAACCACCTCAATACTGACTGGGCCTGGTGTGATTTTCAATATGCTCCTCACAACTGCCGGAAAATCTTTCACTTTTTCTTTTCCCATTAATGATGGATTCGTAGTTACTCCGTCCACTAAACCCCAATCCACTCCCTGCCTAATCTCCTCTATATTTGCCGTATCAAGAAATATTTGCATTTTTCTTCTCCTCCCTGAATATACTTTCAGAAGCGTGAACAATATTCGATACACCCATGTGAAAATAATCAAACAGTTCCCAAGCACTGCCCGACTTCCCGAATGTATCATTCATACCTATCCTGTGAACATAGACGGGATACTCCTGGGTAACGACCTCTGCTACCCTGCTCCCAAGACCATTATAAATTGAATGTTCTTCTGCAGTTATGATATGACCTGTCTCCCTGGCTGCTTTTATAATCGCGTCCCGATCTATTGGTTTTACAGATGACATGTTAATCACCCTTGCATCAATCCCCTTTGTCTTTAATTCCATTGCAGCCTGAAGAGAAAAGCTGACCATAGCCCCATTGGCAATTATTGCGACATCGTTGCCATCTCTCATGGTTGTAGCCTTTCCTAGGATAAAATTATAATCCCCATCGTTCAGAACGGGAAATTTTTCTCTTGTCAGTCTCGTATAAGACGGTGTTCTAACATTTTCATAAAGGTAATTGATGACGCTCCGCGTCTCGATCGAATCAACGGGTACGATCACTTTCATATTAGGCAGGCCGGACATTATGCCAACATCCTCCACGATCTGGTGAGTAGCCCCGTCCTCGCCCACCGTTATTCCTGCGTGTGTGACCACAAACTTAACATTGATGTTGTTGTAACAAATCGACTGTCTTATTTGTTCATACGTCCTTGAAAGAAATACCGCAAAAGTTGAGGCAAACACCTTTTTTCCAGAGAGTGCGAGACCGGCTGCTGTCAACACCATTGACTGTTCCGAAATTCCCATATTGAAAAATCGATCAGGGAACCTCTTCCCGAAAATTGCAGTCTTTGTCGAGCTCGAAAGATCTGCATCAAGAACTACTACGTCCCTGTCAGTTTCGCCCAAACGAGCCAGCTCGTCACCGTATGCCTCTCTAAGACTTTCAGACTTCATTTCAGTTCTCACGTATCTCCTTAAGCGCCTTTAAATACAGATCTTCTGATTCTGGTGGACTGCCATGATATTTGGGATTATTTTCCATATAACTGACTCCCTTGCCTTTAACAGTTCTGGCAATAATCAAGGTTGGATATTCTTTCGATTTCTTGGCTTTCTCGATTGCCGAAATGATTTCATCATAATTATGTCCGTCAATTTCAAGCACATTCCATCCGAAACTTTCAACTTTGTTCTTAATTTCCATCATCGGCATGATGTCCTCGGTAAATCCATCCAGCTGGATCATGTTTCTGTCCAGGATAACGATAAGGTTGTTAAGCCTGTATTTATAACCTGCCATAAACGATTCCCAGATACTACCTTCCTCAATTTCCCCGTCGCCAATTACAACATAGATCCAGTTCTTCTTGTCATCAAGTTTTGACGCAAGTGCCATGCCAACTCCCACACCCATTCCCTGTCCCAGAGATCCTGTGGATGCCTCCACGCCTGGAACCCCATAATGGACATGCCCTTCAAGTTTGGACGAAATCTTCCTGAAACCTGTGAGTAAGTCTTCAGGGAAGTACCCCTTCAAGGACAATATTGAGTACAAAGCTGGAGATGCATGACCCTTACTAAGAACAAACAAATCTCTTCCCGGGTCACTTGGATTTACAGGGTCAACATGCATTTCCCTGAAATAAAGAACCGTGAGGACATCAATTATACTTAGAGATCCTCCAGGATGGCCACTCTTTGCCCCATAAACCATTTCTATGATATGCAACCTCGCCTTCTTTGAAATCTCTCTAAGCTCGTCCACAGATAACGCGACATTGTTCAATATACATACACCTTTTGATTGCAGTTGAAAATACGATGGAAAATGCCAAATCTCTCGGTCACAGTTGGTGATTTAGTATTAGATTAAAAAGCTTTTTTTACTTCGGGACATAATTTCACCTAAGTCTACATAATTTACTTGTGAAACACTAAAAATGAACAACTAACACTGAATACTGAAACAAAGTTTTATTTGCAGTTAGTGATTTATTTTGTTATGGAGAGCCTTACTGAATGCTTGAATATGCCTTCAAAATATGCAGATTTAAGTATTTATAAGAAAATAGAAAATTTAATAGACACTTCTAAGATGAGGTGTTACCTATGACTAAGTGTCCGATTTGCGCAATGACTTTTCCTAAATCAGATTACGATGGCCTTGCGAAACACATTGTTCAGATGAAGGAAAAAAATGATCCGTTTCATTCCGGTTGGCTTAGGGACTATGTTCCCATGGACAACTACGATGTACCGGATTTTGTACCCAAACTTAAGGCATTTTACAACCTGACTGGCACCACGCTGTCTGACTGGATGTTTAAGGTTTTCATAAACAAATTTTACGGAGTGAAACCTCACCCATTTGTTGAAACGATGCAGAGGCCCAAGAAATCAATATTTCTTGGATTTGGTGTGGAATACTACTTCTTCTTAAAGGAGAAGATAAGAACCTTATCCTACGTGATTGCTAAAACCGATAAAGAAGATGTACAAAAATTCGAGGCTAAAATACTCCTCCCTGAACTCTTGAACGATGGAACAAGCGGAAAATCCAGGACTACTCTTTTGTTAAAAATGTGTGACAGCCTAGGTGTGAACAAGGATGCACTGGTTTCATCTGCACCATTGCCTCCAACCATTCATTCGATAAAGCTATGGAACAGCATAGCAGAGACAGAAAACTGGGTTGAGGTCATGGCATCTATCAATCCACTGGATATTCTATACAGCTCTGCTGTGAAAAAGAAAGGAGCAAAATTATTTTTCTATGGCGACTCTGTTATGGAAAACGAATGGATCCCAGAGACTGTGAAAGAATTCCTTGCTTATCTTTCAGATCCTGCTAACGACTACGCCGAAGCTGGTCTAAAGCTTCTTGAACAGTATGCAAAGGAGATTGATGATGTGGAAGGCGTCCAGTCTACATTTGTCAGGTCGATAGATGCTCTTGACAGACACCTGATAGCGAGAGTGACCAGGGCTAAACAGTATGAGAGCAAGTCTTGAAAGCATTCTTATTTGAGGTAAGAACAAAATGGAAGACCTGATCAAGAAGTCACTATATATCAAAGAAGAGAACGTTACTCTTGAGTTGATCTACAGATTAAATTTTGATGCGGAAAAGAGTTGTGGTTCTCTGAAGATATTTAGTGGTCCACTATTAGAGGGTGAGGAGAATTATGAGATATATATGGAGCTTCTTGACTGTGGTATATCCAAGGAAGATTTGGATGTCGTAATGACGAAAACCATGGATCAAATTAAAAGTGGAAAACTTGATGTCAAGCTCTAGTTAAACTTCTTAATTATTTGCGACCTTATTCTTTTTCTAGGTCAAAATTTTTGAAATAGGATTTGCATTTCATTCTAACCTAATATGCAATAGAACACAAATGTCCGACGATTATTTCATGTAAACTTTTACAGTCACAGTATCGCCATCCTTTAGAGCCAGTTTCTCTCGAAGATAGTATTCAGAGATTAATTCCATTGTGTCTGTATGGATGGTCCTCTCCGGCATTAAAACGGCACAGTCCACACCGTTAATTTTACACTTAAACGCTTTTACTGGCCCAAAAGACCTGTCTTCAGTAGTGAAGCCGTCAATATGAATTCCCGGACTGTTTTTTAACATCCCCAGATGCACGTCCTCGTTAGATTGCACCTTCACATTAAGAGTTCCAAGAAATGGAATGAACTTTAGCTTCTCCTGAAACTGGATAATGTAAAACTTCCTAGATATATAGTATCGCCCCTCTCCGAGACCGCTTGTTACAACCCCTCTTATCTCAATGGTGTCTTCAGGATTCAGAATTCCCATCAAGTCATTGAGTTCCGTGATCAGCAGATCCATTCCCTTTTCAGTCAGTTTAACTCTCTGTTTCCTGTTTTCCATCACTCGCGAGATTAATTCATCGTTTCCCAAACCAATTAGAACCCTGGAGGCAGACTGTTGGCTTATCCCCAAGTTTCTGGCAAGTTTCATGCTGCTTATTACCGCACTGCTGGAATTGCCACAAAGCTTTTTGATTTCCTTGAGAGCCTCGAACTCGATTCTACTTAAAGAAGTCATTTGATACACCCTATGCTGGTACTATATTCCCGTTAGTCCTTACGGAATATACTCCTATGCCTAAATTCTTAAGTCTCTTTTTAAGCTCCTTGTCGTTTGTAAGTACAAATGATCCCAATTCCTTAGCCGTTTGAATAATAGCCTCATCCCCTCTGTTTGATGTCGCATATTGCTTCATAACACTTGCTATACCAAGTGCCGTTTTGAATGTTTCAGAAGTGGGTGATCTCGAAACCAAATTTTTCAATTCTTCAACCACCGATGTTGGAACCAATATCTCATTTATCTGATTTCCAATAGTCTTCAAATTGTCAACTCTTTTCTTCTCAACAAGATATATTATAGCATTTGTATCAACAATTAATCGATGAATCATTACTTTTCCTTTATCACTTCAGCTATCGCTGTGTCATGCATTATTTTCTTTATCCTAACGTGCAAAGTTTGACCAATCTTTACGCCCGGGATAATTATTCTAAAACCCCTGAACATTGCCTTACCTTCTCCGGATTTTCCAACTTCCGTGACCGTAACAGTGTAATCCTTTCCCTCTTCAAGACTTGATTCCGACGACTTGGATTCTCTGGTAAGTCGGATAGGATGCTGTGCTCCGCACGCCTTGCACACCAGGAGATCAACCCTGCCAACTCTCTGTATCTCGGTATCAGGGGATTGACATTCGTAACACTTAACGAACGAATCCATGTACTGTGAAATTTTGTCTTTGATCTGGTCAATGCTAACTTTTCTATTTATCAACAA
>JAJZXP010000466.1 GCA_021806345.1 Thermoplasmata archaeon
CCATCCCTTCGGTATACTTCCCAGTTCAGAATCCACCATCTCACCTCCACTTGACTTATATGGCTTTCCCTCTTCATTTGGGAACTCAAAGTCAATGAACCAGTGCTTGAATATGGCCTGTGCAATGCCTTCAAGGGTTTTGTTCATCTTTTCGGTCAGCTCTATTTTTGAGTCAAGATCTGATAGGATTTTGGCTATGGCTTTTTGCTCTTGTATTGAGGGTAATTGTATATATTCCTCCCCCAATATTTTTGTTGTTAAACTTCCCCTTATGCTATGGTCATCAGAAATTTGGCGAAGCCTCTCATATTTCATAGCTAAAGCATAGAAAAGGAATTTTGAATCTAGCTTGTCTTCCATTGGAAAAAGCGCTATCACGGATTGATTAATATAAGTATCAATCAAAAGGTAGGAAACTTGACCCCTAGTATGACCCTGCCCCGCCGACGCAATAACAGAGCTTCCGGCTCTTGCTAGTCTTGTACTAGAATTCTGAACACCCAGTTCTGTTATTGAATTTTTTGTTTCCTTAATGAATCTGCTTCGTGTTTCTCCAGAAGAAAGCCACGGGATTGGGCCGCCCCAATATTCTCTTTTATTAGTATTTGGAGTGCCTCCACTAAAAATATGAGAACAAACTTCCTTAATCTTTACCTTCTCCCAAATGTTTAATTTTTCTATTTTACCACTATAATTGTCCATAAGCTCAACTCTATTGAGGATATTATTCCCCAATTATGACCATTAGAATATTATGTAAAGCCCATAAGATTTTAGCTGATACTACAAGTTTAGCGTAAACGCCCTCAGCTTGAACTAAAGAATTATGAACGGATTCATAATTAAATAATTTATTTGCAGGATAGTCGAGTGAAAGTTTTTCAACGTTAGATGCAATTCTATTGCTAAATTCCTCATCTATTTTTTTAAAATCATTAACTCTGCTTGTGTATAAATCTTTCAGATTTTTTCCTAATATCGATTCTTTTCTCTCATTTCTTTCAGAAAACTGACAGAATACTTTTTGTCCATCTTGATATGTTATGTAGTGTTGTTTGCGATCAGTGGGTTGATAATCCTTGCAATCTTCTAATGGAATTAGCCTTGAATGGTCAATTACTTTACCATCCAGAAAGGCCTTGTTGAAAATTGCGATGTCTGTACATTCCGGAGCGACATAATAAGTATCTTTTTCAGTTTTAGATAATTCTCTGAGTATCCTATGCTGATTATTATTAAATGCCCTATGCAATTTAATCCTGTAGTAAGGGCCTGAATAAGGTCCTTCTTTTATATATTTAGAATTTGAACTCTTCAAAAGCTCACTGGTTTTAAATTGGTAGTAAAAGGTTTTTCCTTTTAATGGAAGCTTAGCGTCGTATCCTAATTTTTTTTCATTGTACAAACTAGGCAGAATAGGAATAGAGACAACGCTTCCCCAGTTTTTGCTTGTCTGCTCATATAGGAATGCATAGCCAAAAGTGAATTCCGAAATGCCTAAATCTGCCATCCTATCCTCTCCAGATTCTTCTTTATCTCTTCATCCAGTTTAGCACCTTCTTCCATTTCCTGTTTCAGTTCTGAGACAAGCTTCTGCATCTTTTCTTCAAATTGCTCGGCATCCTCTTCCTCTTCTTCTGTACCCACATATCTTCCAGGAGTTAGAACATAGTTGTTGTTCCTTATTTCCTCTAAATCAGAGGATTTGCATAATCCCGGAACATCCTCATAATTGCCCAATTCGCCCCTCCATGCATGATATATTGATGATATCTTTTTTATGTCATCATTGGTGAATACCCTGTGCCTTCTATCGATCATAGTTCCCATGTTCCTGGTATCTATGAATAATGTTTTTCCTTTTCTATCCCGGAACTTATTGTTCCTCTTATCCTTTGTAATAAACCATAAACATGCAGGTATGCCTGTATTGAAGAAAAGTTGGGGAGGAAGCGCAACCATGCAGTCAACAAGATCTGATTCAATTATATTTTTCCTTATCTCACCCTCACTGGATGTATTTGAGCTCATGGAACCGTTGGCAAGGACAAATCCTGTTATACCTGTGGGCGATAGATGGTGTATGAAATGCTGAACCCATGCGAAGTTTGCATTCCCCTCAGGAGGTGTTCCATATTTCCATCTAACATCATTCCTCAGGAGATCGCCATTCCAGTCTGAATCGTTGAATGGTGGATTTGCGAGGATGAAATCAGCTCTTAGATCCTTATGAAGGTCATTATGCAGGCTGTCACCCCATTTGACCTCATCTGAATCTATATTCCTTATAGCAAGGTTCATCTTGCATAGCTTCCATGTTGTCTGGTTGGATTCCTGCCCGAATATGTGTATATCATCTATCCTTCCCTGATGCGCCTCTATAAACTTCTCGCTCTGAACAAACATGCCTCCTGAACCGCAGCACGGGTCAAAGACCCTTCCCTTGTATGGTTCAATCATTTCGACTAATAACTGTACTATTGATTTAGGGGTATAGAACTGCCCTCCCCTCTTTCCCTCTGCATCTGCAAACTGCCCAAGGAAGTATTCATAAACCCTTCCAAGAAGGTCCTTGCTCCTGGCCTCACTGGTACCAAGGGTTATGCCTCCTATGAGATCTATGAGCTCACCGAGCCTCTGCTTGTCCAGTGCAGGCCTTGAATAATTGGTTGGAAGCACTCCCTTTAATGATGGATTGTCCCTCTCTATGGATTCCATGGCATCATCAATCAATTTACCTATTGTTGGCTGCTTGGCATTCCTCTGGATGTAATCCCACCTAGCATCAGGTGGAACCCAGAATATATTCCTTGCAGTGTATTCATCACGATCCTCTGGATCCGAAAAATGCTCTTTGTCATTTTCTAATTCATTATATATCTCGGAAAAAGAATCAGAAACATATTTAAGGAATATAAGGCCTAGAACAACATGTTTGTACTCTGCAGCATCCATGTTGCTTCTCAATTTATCGGCTGAAGACCAGAGTCTCTTTTCAAGGTCGGAATCTGGATTATTCATAAGGGTAATTGATTTTAGCATGTATAAATTTTTGGTTTGTGTATACTATTCGATGCCTGTTCTATTTCTTATTGTATACTCTGAAATCTGATGGCATTTGATTTCTTCATCTGTCTGTATATCCTCACCTCTATGATACAGCCCATTTCTTACATCTTTAAGTTCAGTTATTGAGTTGTAAATTTCTTCATCAATTATTCTACCTAAAAATAAGTCTTCTATTACGTAATCTATGCTCCAGTGTTTAATCTTTTTAAGCCGTTTTCCCTCAACACCGTGAGTTTTTAAGTAATTTTCCCATTCGATACGTAGACCACGTTCTATTATAAGCCAATCAAACAGAAAAGCTTCCTTATATCTGCCTTCCCTGATATATTGGCTGGCATGTGCAAAGAAGACTATAAAATCACTAGTAACAGTATCCTTCGTTGCTATTTCAGCAGTTGTTAGTATATTCAGCAGATCGTGTACAGTTATCTGTTTATAGGCATTTATCATATCCTCAGTGATAACGTCCATCTGTAATTTGGCCTGCCATGACCTGGTAATTGATGCTGGATGAGTTTGGCTTCTCATGTCACCTTCATCTCTTGTAACCCCCGTCTCTCCAATATCAGCATCGGAAATTATATCAAAACTATATCCAATTAGAAGAGCAGTTCCGATTATTTCGTTCATATAACGTAGATATTGTTGTTTATCTTTAGCTTCAATGAAAAAGAACCCCTTCTGATTGAATGAGACCAATTTTTCTTTATACATAGAAGTTTGGGTAACCGGTAAAACAAATTTACCATTAACTTTGGAACTGAAATCAAAGACAGGTTTTTCGCCGATCCATATAGGAGGATAAAAATATGTAGAATAACCTGCTACTATCTCCTCTTTCCTTGTCTGTGATTTTGGTATTTCAAGTGTCTTCTCTTCTTTGCTTTTCTGATCGGCTACGGCTGCTTTAATTATATCGCTTATGATTGTTTCAGGATCTACATTTATAATGTCCCTGTACATAATCCAGAAAAAACCGTTCATCGGCATAATTGATTTACTTCCTACAAAATGATCCTCCGGTATCTTAAACTCTGGCGTTAATTGATTTATATTTCTAGATGCCTGAATTAGCTGTGACTCAATAAACATTCGCAAGCTTATCTGTTCAGTTTGGGGGTAGGCGTTATCTGTGAACATTTTATTCATACCTTCATCAGATAGAATCATTTCTGCAATTTGATTAAACTCATCTTGGTTTATAGGTCTGTAACATTGTATATCCTTATCTGGGAGATCTGGATCTTTCCTTAACCATAAAAAAGTGAATTTTTGATTAGGTATCACTATCACTATAATCTGGCATGGTGGATTAAAATTATCTAGGTTGGAGATGTGCTTACGAGTCTCTTCAGGAAGGTTTTGGTACCTCTTTCTATACTCATCTATAAAGTTTATAATCCAGTTTTTACACTTTTCATGTGGCCCATCATCCATATCCTTAAATTTTAAGCACACTTATATTAATTTCCTTAGTTTATTCATAAATCATTTTTATTCAATTTTACAATGCAACCCTGATAATTTCAGAAATAAAGGACTTGCCAAGGGGACTCTGGGGGCTAGATGATCACGGGCAGACATGGGAGCTTATGTTCTTGCTTAAAGATCTTGTAACAGTTGGAAAAACTAAACGTACATTTTTTAGTGAATTAGGTTACTCGGAAAACGACAAACTTCAGGGTAATAGGAGGATAACAGACACATTCTTTTCTAAATATAATTCAATAGAAAACCTCCTTAATTCTTGAGCGTTGCTATAAACTTCATTTATTGTATAACAAATTAGATTATTAGGGATATAGTATAAATATTCAGGATGAAAACGCACTTAACTGAATAATAAGGCCATTGCCTTATTAGAACATAGTTGATGAATGAAATAAAAACCAATGGTTTATATTTTTTACATTTATACCATTTACGTAAATGGTGGACCCATTAGATATTAGGCACGGTAATAAAATCCTCTTATTCGTACTTCAAAAGGGTGAAATCAAAAAAACGGATCTATTAGAAATTATGAGTTCTTCTGATTCCCTTAGCAGAAGTTTGCAGGATCTTATTAATGCTGGCCTTATTGAATCCGAAACTATAGTGCTTGGGCGTAAGGTCATTCTCACAAAATTAACTCCACTGGGGAAAAAGGTTGCTGAACAATTGAAAAAGGCAAGTGACATATTAGATGAATATAGGGAAAGAGAAAAAATACAAAACTCTGTCAGAAATAGCAATAAAGACAAATGCCCTATATGTGGATTTGAAAATCCCGAAAGTGCAAAATTCTGTATGAACTGTGGGAAGAAGATTGAATGAAAGTGATAAGTGTATTTTCTAATTAAGCCACTTTGACCTGGTAAAATCGATGAGACTAGGTTTTTATTCAGAGTCATTTGAATGAAGAAATTAGATCTTCAATATCATCAATCTTCCAGATTACGAGAGCAATGGGGACTAATAAAAATAATAGTATAATTAGGGGGGCAACAGATGAAAAACCCATATTGTTTGCTGTTTGCAAAGTGCTTGTCCACTCCGGAAGCAAAATTCCAAAATATGCCGGACCACTAATTAATCCTACAGCCAATAACCATATTATGCTTCTAAATATCTTATTATCCATATGTTTTTAAGCTATTCATATATTTAAACATATATATGCTGAAAAGTTGATAAAAAACTAGGCATTTATGTGTAAAAATAATTTCTCATTTTGTATCCAAATTCTTAATAATTTATGATAAGTTAAAGCAAAATACCCTTTAATGCCTCTCTTTCGACCTCAGGTGTAATAACCAGATAATATTTTAATGTGGTTGCAGCACTTGAATGGCCAAGCCTCCTGGCTATAATCTTTGCATCTACCCCGTGCTGCAATAAATATATGGCCAATCCGTGCCTGAACATAT
>JAJZXP010000425.1 GCA_021806345.1 Thermoplasmata archaeon
TTTTAGGATCAGAAGATATAATATCGGGTCTTTTCCCTGATTATAATATTATTCCTATGAAATCTGATGAGCATGATCACCTGATGATAGAACTTCAGGTAATACCCTATGTAATTTCCATGTTATCTTCCAGAATTTCCAATAAAACTGAATTGAAAACTAGATCTAGAATCATTATGGATCAGATGTCTGATGTCTGTTCTTTACAGGGTTCATTAACCCTTCTGGACACTATCAGATTGAATCCATTTTCAAAGGATGCAATTGAGACAGTAGTTAAAACCATTGATGAACTAAGAGGTGAAATTTTTGATAATAATACCAAATAATGAGGCGAACGAACCATTCGTGAATGATGCCCTCATGGATTCTTCAATGTCGTTCCGAAAGATCAGTCTTTATGGAAGGAGCCTTTTTATCACTAATTTCTCTTCCACAGAAAATATTGATTACATACCGATCAAGGATGCAATTGTGATATCTGATGGCCTGTACTCAAGAAAGGTAAAAAAGGACTCTACTAATGTTACTGTTGGAAAAGTGAAAATAGGATCTGGAAAACTTGTAATTGCTGCAGGTCCATGCGCAGTGGAATCAGAAGAGCAGTTGATGGAAATTGGAGAGAGAGTTAAGGAAATGGGTGCAGATATGCTAAGAGGAGGAGCTTTCAAACCCAGGACAACCCCATACTCCTTTCAGGGTTTAGGAGTTAAGGGAATTAACATTATGAAGAAAGTTAGCGACTACACTGGACTTCCAACTGTTTCAGAAATTATGGATACAT
This sequence comes from Thermoplasmata archaeon, assembly GCA_021806345.1. Next base: position 785 of record JAJZXP010000425.1, read on the forward strand.
CCTATTACAAACATTTTGATGGAAATATTGACATGATTCAGGTAGGGTCAAGGAATTCACAGAACTTTGCACTTCTGAAATTTTTAGGTAAGAAAGGAAGGCCTGTACTCCTAAAGAATGGAATGGGAAATACAATATCAGAATGGCTAAATTCAGCTGAATACATTCTATCAGGAGGTAATGGAAACGTTGTGATGTGTTATCGCGGTGTGAGAAGCTTTGAAGACAGTACGCGATTCATGATGGATAGTGGTGCTATACCTGTTTTAAGAGAAAGATCACATTTGCCTGTTTGTGCAGATCCAAGCCATCCTGCAGGAAAGAGAGACTATGTCGAAACACTGGCCATGGCAGCAGTCGCTTCGGGGACGGATATGCTGGAAATTGAAGTCCACAACAATCCAGATGAAGCTCTTTCTGATGCAAAACAGCAGCTTGATTTTAAGGGATTCTCAAGATTGATAAAGAAAGTCAGAAAATTGAAAGAAATTGTTGGATGAGGTGAGTGATAGATTTAACAAATGCATAATAATTAATCCTGAAAATAATCCTCCTTGAAATTGTATTTGAAAAGAGATTGATATGACTTTTTCACCCATTTTAATCACCCTTTTACTCTGTAATATTACATTGTGTGACAAATGATAAATAAGCAACTTTAACTGTAAGTCTTTTTTGCGACGGCATAAAAGGATATTAAATGGTGAATTGTGCCCTAAATTGATAAAATAGGTTTATCCAAAAATGATTACTTTTGAGACGTATTTTTATACTCGCTGTCCAGTTTCGTAAACTTCACAGTCAACTGTTCTTCTACTTTGTCCTTTTCAGGATCAGGCAGATACTGTTCTACAAGACTGAAAAGCCCGTTTTCCTCCTTATAAACGTGCTGAAGCATGATCTTTGCTATCTGACCGCCCTTTCCTATTATTTCCTCATGAGTGAATGATATGTCCTGTTCTCCTTCATAGATTCTTGGTTTATTAATCCCATTAAACATACTTTTCACAGATGCATATTCGCCTGAGATTATTCTAATTGGCCCTTCGACCTCCATGTATTTCCTCAGAAATGGACTAAACGCGGGAATGAGTATTACATTCTCCAGAGAAAAATGAACTTTTATTGTATAATCTATGTGCTCTAAAAATTCGGTAATATCAATTTTGTTGTCCAAAAAATCTTCGGTAACTCCAACAGTAGGATAATGCTGATCTCTCAGCAACTGTGTTGCTTTAGAGCCTTTAAAATTCATTGAATCCCTGTAGCTCATGAATATTCATTCCTTTGGATTAAATAACCTTAATTAGTATTCTTCAAATTGATTTTTTTAGTTGCAAAATTATGCCATGCCTGTAAATACTAATTTTTTAACATATATGCTATCAGATGATTATAAAAAGGGTGATTGATTTCAATCATTGTGGCAGATAGTCTATCACTGCCTTACTGGATACTGATTCCAAATCAGATATTTCACTCTCAGTAAGTTTAAATGCTGCCGATTCTGCATTTTCCTTTGCCTGCTTACTGTTCTTTGCACCCGGAATTGGTATTACATCCTTCTTTGAAAGCAACCAGTTCAGAGCAATCTGTGCTGGAGTTTTTGAATATTTCTCACCAAGAGATCTTAGTAGAGAGAAAACTTCCTTTACAGCCTCCAGGTTCTTCGAGGCGAAAAGTTCGTTTCCTTCCCTAACATCCCCTTTGGGTATATTTCCTGAATTGTACTTTCCAGTTAACACACCCTGTGCCAGTGGGCTCCATGCAATTATGCTTATATTGTGCCTTTTACAGTATGGAATAACTTCTTCCTCAATGTTCCTCTGCAGTAGATTATACCTTACCTGGTTTGATACTATTGGGACATCTCCCAGTATTCCTCTTGCTTCCTCAAGGTCCCTGACCGCGAAGTTACTGACCCCTATTGCCCTGATTTTGCCCTCTTCATGGAGCTTTTTCATTGCCTTGAATGTCTGGCTCATCGGAACCTGCTCCCATGGATCAGGCCAGTGAATCTGGTAAAGATCGATGCGGTCTACTCCAAGTCTCTTAATGCTCGCTTCAGCTGCTCTCTGCAGTTCGTCAAACCTAAGATGTGCCCCATACACTTTTGTTGCAACGAAGAAATTTTCCCTTCCATATTTTTTTAAAGCCCTTCCCAGTACCTTTTCACTGTTCCCGTTTCCGTATGCCTCTGCTGTATCTACAAAATTAATTCCATTCTCCTTTGATACTCCAACTGCTTCTATAACACTTTCTTCATCGGCATTCCATGCATTACTTGCCTGCCATAAACCCATACCAATTTTTGAAACTTTTAATTCTTTTTTCCCACCTAATGTCACATAATCCATAGATCATTATGAAAAATTCAACTATAAACATATCTCTTCTTTTAAGAATGAGCTTATTCTACCATTTAGATGGCTTATTTTAATTGCAGATAGAGGAAGGTATAAATATAAATCTTTTAATTGAATCTATTATGACAGAAAGAACTGAAAACAGGGATGTGCTTCCAACTGAAGAGAAATATCACCCCAGCATGGGTTCCTTTGAAAGAACTTACAGAGATTCAATAGATCATCCGGATGAATTCTGGTCAAAGGCGGCCACAATACTGGACTGGGATAGGCGCTGGGATAGGGTTCTTGATGAGAGCAATCCACCATTTTACAGGTGGTTTGTAAATGGGAAGTTGAATGTTTCGTATAATGCAGTGGACAGGCACTTACTTTCACACAGGAGAAATAAGGCAGCCTTTATTTGGATTGGTGAGAATGGAGAGGAAAAGATCATAACTTATGATGGACTTTACAGAAGAGTAAATAATCTTGCCTTCTCACTTCAGAACCTGGGGATAAAGAAGGGAGATAGAATTCTTATTTACCTTCCAATGATTCTTGAGGCACCGGTTGCAATGCTGGCAGCAGCAAGAATAGGTGCAACGTTCTCCTTCGTCTTTGCAGGTTTTGGAGCATCAGCAGTTGCAGAAAGGATTGAAGATGCAAAGGCAAAGATGGTAATAACGGCAGATGGCGGTTACAGGAATGGAAAAATTGTAGAGTTGAAGAAGATTATTGATGAAGCGCTGGAACAGACATCAACTGTATCGAACGTTATTGTTGTAAGAAGAACTGGCCATAGCGTAGCAATGAGGGAAGACAGGGACATATGGTACCATGATGTGGTAAGAGATGGTATGAATTATGTTAAGCCAGTAGAAATGGATTCAAATGATCCACTGTATATTCTTTATACATCTGGAACAACCGGAAAGCCGAAGGGTGTTGTCCATGGAAATGGGGGATACGCGGTGTGGGTTGCAAACACTCTGAAGTGGGCATTTAATCCTGATGAGGATGATAGGTGGTGGTGTGCAGCAGATATCGGATGGGTTACCGGTCACAGTTACATTGTTTTTGCCCCACTTATTCTGGGCCTCACATCGGTGATGTATGAGGGATCAATAACATATCCAGAACCAGATCGTCTCTGGGAAATTATAGAGCGTTACAGGGTGAATATCCTATATACTTCACCAACAGCTATCAGAACTCTCATGCGTTTTGGAGATAAGTATCCAAAGATGCACGATTTGTCAACACTTAAAACTCTGGGAACCGTTGGAGAACCAATAAATCCTGCTGCATGGAAATGGTATTATGAGAATATAGGTAATTCAAAATGCCCAATTATTGATACTTACTGGCAGACAGAAACAGGAGGATTCGTAATTGCTCCTGCCCTTGGAATAGGATTGCCACCTCTAAAACCTGGATCTGCAACTTTTCCAATGCCGGGTATTGATCCAGTAATTTTAGATGATTATGGAAAGGAGGTAAAAAGCGGAGAGAAGGGATTCATAGCATACAGAAAGCCCTGGCCCGGAATGTTTCTAACTCTTAATAATGATCCAGAAAGGTTCAAGAGCGTTTATTTTGAGAAGTTCAATGGGAAGTATTACTGTGGAGATTATGCTGTTAAAGACAGTGAGGGATATTACTGGCTTCTTGGAAGAGCAGATGAAGTACTCAAGGTTTCAGGCCACAGACTTGGTACCATAGAAATAGAGGATGCACTTATTTCCTCAAGGGAAGTGGCAGAAGCTGCTGCATTTGGAAAGCCAGATGAAACAAAGGGTGAAAGCATAGTAACCTTTGTGGTCATTAAGGATGAGTTTAAGGGGACCCCAGAAATGATATCTACGCTTCGGAAGAGGATCAGGGATGAACTTGGCCCAATATATGTACCTGATGAAATACACATAGTAAACACGCTTCCTAAAACAAGAAGCGGAAAGATCATGAGAAGGGTAGTAAAGGCAGTATTTCTGGGTCAACTTCCTGGAGACATCAGTACTTTGGAGAGTTCCGTATCTGTTGATGAGATTAGGACAGCCATAGAAACGTTCAAAAGGGAAACAAATAAGTGAACATTTCACATCTTACGATGAAAATAACCCCTAATCTATTATAATATCCTTTTTAGAGTTTATTGGACGATTACAAATATTATTCGACACCATTTGGAGATTAATAACCTAGTGGATGGCATAAATGGACATATATACATAGTACAATTAGATCGAGCATTATGGAAAAAATTAATGTGTGCATAGCGGGAGCAACCGGATGGGTTGGAAAGGCATTAACTAAAAGGGTTCTTGAATCCAGAGACCTCAATCTTTCGGGAGCGGTTGCAAGGAAAGCGTCCGGTATTGATTTGAGAAGTGTTTTTCCAGATAGTAACACAGAATTAAAATTCGAGCCATCTGTAGAAATTGCTCTGAAAAGAGAAACTGATGTTCTAATTGACTATACATCTCCTGGTGTTGTTAAGAAACATGTGCTCTATGCCATTGAACATGGAGTAAACGTTGTCGTTGGTACCTCTGGGCTAACCGATGAAGATTATAGAGAAATTGAAAAAATGGCAACAGAAAAAAATGTTGGTGTGTTTGCAGCTGGGAATTTTGCAATTTCGGCTGCATTGCTTTTACATTTTTCATCTATTGCATCCAGGTATATGCAGGGATGGGAGGTTATAGATTATGCATCGTGGAATAAGATAGATTCGCCAAGTGGGACTGCACTGGAGATTGCAAACAGATTGTCCTCAATTGGCACACCAGATGCCATAATTTCTGAAGAACAGATGACTGGATTCAAA
>JAJZXP010000414.1 GCA_021806345.1 Thermoplasmata archaeon
TTCCCTTTCAGGAAGTATATCCGATAAAAATCCCCTGAGCGCCCCCCTATTGAAACTCTTTTTCTCTTTCTCAGTCCATTTTCTATCTGTTGTTACGCCAAATTCCATATCTGAATGGGGAAAGATGCACGATATTGCTTTTTCTTCTACCATCTTGACATATGATGTGGCTTTTATATTAATCTTCCGTAGCTTAAATATTAGGAAACAAGACGTCCAAGAATATGGATGTTTGAAGGCTTCAATATGTCAATTAACAAGAGCATCTATCGTTATTGAAACTGAACGTTCCATTATCTGCGCCCAAGAGATTTATAGGATTAATATGTAGATAGATGTTAAAAACGTTAAGTGTTAATATATATTATAAATGATGTGTTCGTTGCTCTGAACAAAAACTTTTAAAACACATAAAATTACTTCAGAATTTATGAAGAGAAATCCGTTTAGCAAGGAATACAACTCAGGAAGGAAGGATCAGTTCGATGTGGATTATGCCATATTCAAGAAGTGCTCAGAAGAGGCACAGACAAAAGAGGAACTTATAGCAATGTTAGAAGAGAAATTCAATTACGTAATATCCAGGATAGCAAATGAGAATGCAAAGGAGCTGCTTGAGGAAATGCAGTTATTATAGGTTGAAATTGAGGTTCTGTTAAGTTGTCGGCTGATGTAGTCTATTGTTAATTTTCGGTTGATATACTTTTAATTAAGGATCCTATATTCTCCTTTGGTGATCAAATGGCAAAAAATGTTAAAGAAACCGAGAAGTTCCTAGTTGGATGGGGGACGAAAGGAAAGAGAATTGCATTTTTCATTTCACACAAAGAACTTCCAGATACTATGAAAAGTCCCATACCGTGCGATCCAGAAAACCTAGAAGCTAAGATGGTGGAACTCGCAAGAAAAGTAGATGAAATAAGAGGAAAATCCTAATTCACTGATGCATTCTGTATTAGTGTCATTCACTTATCATCGCCTTCAACAACGATTCCACTCACATCAGCAGGGGTCTTTCCTTTCAAGGCTTCATGAGGTCTTACATAGTTATGGTAAAGCTGATAGCCTTTCAAGATAGGACTATCTTTTGTTTTTAAACCTCTCGTGACTTTCTCCCTGTCTCTGGTTTCTCCATTCAGCCTTTCCATTTTGTTATTGTTCATATCGCCTTTCAGGTGAATATGGCTGATATGCTTTGAAATCTGCTTGTTTGAGTAGAACTCCTTTCTGAATGCCTGAGCAAAATTCTTAGCGCCATCGCTAATTAGTATCTTAGGCTTCTTTCCTGTTAGTTCAACTGCATCCTTATACATTGGCCTTACATCCGAAGTTCCTTTGTGGTCTGCTACCTGCTGAGAAATCCAGAATCTTGTATCATCATCCATCATTGAAAACAGATAGGTAAGATTCCCACGCACTTTCATGTATATTTCATCTGTTCTCCATACATCTGAAACTTGAGGGGTTATTCTGTCAAGATAGGTTTGCATGAGACCAACATATTTTCCAATCCAGTTGTAAACAGTTACATGTGATACCTGAACTCCAAGAAGCTTCAAGGCCCTCATTGTATTTCTGAGGGATTCACCAGAAAAATACAACTGCATAGCTGTTGTTATTGCCTTTGGGTTGTGCTTCATCTTCTCAAAACCTATGTTAAGGGAAAATGTCCTGCTGCATGATTTGCACTTGAACCTCTGTATTGCGAATTCCTTGTTCTTCCTGTTCCCCGTCTTTACTATCTCGGAAGAATGACAGAATATGCAGTCTGATACAGCAACAGGCTCAATTACTATGTTTTTCTTGACCTCTTCCCTTATGCTTATAGATAATCTGACTGCCCATCCATGTTTGCACATTTCCCTTCTGAACTCATAATCTCGACAATTGCACTCCCAACCATGATCTGTTAACTGTGTAAAACGAATCTGATGATTGTGATTTAACTTGGTATCTTTCTGAATTGATTCTCTTAACTCCACCGTTTTCAAGGATTTCTTTTCCTTTCATTTCTCTTGGATTAGTAGCCATTTCTTACACCTTACTTAATGGTATATTAGTAATAGGTATATAGTATATTAAACTATCTACTGTTAGTATATTACCACAAAGTATATACTAAATTTAACAATAACTACCTATGGCAATTATACAGTTAGAAGGCTTCAAATGCGAAAGATGCCGTCATGAATGGGTTAAACGTGGAGAAGATGAACCTAAAGTATGTCCTAAATGCAAGAGCCCTTACTGGAATGTCCCTCGGAAAAAATGAGACTAAAACAGTATCACATCCTATTCCTTGAAGTCCTTGTTCAAAAGTTCCTGAATTTTCAGAAGATTCCTCTGCAGTACTTTTTCATATCTTGATATTTCTTCAAATTTTCGGACAACCTCCAATTGTTCTTCCATGGCAGGTATGTCAAACACCGCATTTTTGAAAAACCCGGTCATGTTCCATGTTCCATTGTCGGATGCCGAAGAAAAATCGAGGAATGTCTTTTGGTAGTTCAGAGTCACCCATTTGAGAGAAACTTTGTATTTTATGTCATCTTTGAGCTTCAATATATAGGCATGGTCATTCAGAGTATATTTTCCGTTTTCAAGGTAGTTTACTCTGCCAGCTTTGCCGTTGCGTGAAACATGAATCCCTTCTCCGCAGTATACTCTGATTTTCTTGCTTTGGTCTGTTGGAGAGGGGCATTTGCTTGTATATAGGCAATTTTCCATATCTGGACTGCCAGTGAGAACCCTATAGGGTCTTTCATCCTCACCAAATGTATTAGCATAGAGATATTCCTCCGTTAACCCACTATTGCCACTGATGTGATCAAATAAATCGCTGACTGGGATTTCTCTACCTTGAAATACATCATATTCGATCGTAAGTGTTGTCTCTTCTACTCTTTTGATTCTCTGAAGGATTCTACTGATTTGGTCTTTCAGTCCCATAATTCTTTTTATTTTTTCAAATTCCCGGGTTTGATCTTCCTTTTCTGGGATTTCAAGTTCCAGTTCTTCAACAATTTCTTTGTTCAGGTAACTTACCCCTTCTTTGCTTGTTGCTATCTGGACAAAGTTCTTTGATAGTTTGAAAGCGCACCAATCCAAGAGAATCTTATCTCTCCAATCTGGAAAAGGGATTAGGATAGCTGTATTATTTGCGTCGAAGACTTTGTCTTGAACAAAGGCTAAACCACGATTTCCCTTGGTAGGGTATGTTATGCATGGTAGCTCAGTTTCTTTAACTATTGCCTTATCCCAATATCCCTTTATTTCGTTATGGGCTGTAATAATGGGTATCTTACCATTATTTGGAATTGCATAGTAAATCTCTTCATCTGTGATCTGAATTCCTTGATTCAAATCAAATATCTTCTGTAGCTTCATTAAGACCGCCCTAGCTGAGAGACTTCTTCTCTTATTTTTTCAAGTTCTTCATCAAGTATTTCCATGGTAATGTATTTTGCAGAATACGGTCTTAAGTGAAACTCTGGTAACAAGGTTTTGTAACGGTCGCTTTCAATGGTGTTCATTGAGATGAATCCTCCCTTTCGCATTGTAACCTCTATTCCTTTGTCAGTAATCCACGTAGTTCCTCCTTCTGACGAATCATCAAATTTCAGCCATGCGGTTTCTAAAGTTCCTGGCATTTCTTCTCCTTCGGTACTAACCCACGCTGAAATCTCATCGTGCATCCAACCATTTCGATTGTTTCGAAGTCTTGTAGGGAACCGCTTATCGCTATTGGCTAACCCATCATTGTCAATAATATACATCCAAATTGGTTCCGTTTGATGCTTCGTGAGTTCCTCGCTACGTTTTGTTATGAAGAGTGCGTAGGTCTTTTCTTTAGTGTACGGGGCAAATGCAAATTTTGGCAGAGACACTATTGCGTCAATATTGCATTTCTCCAAAAGTTCCTCTCTGAATGGGGCGTAAGATGGGTTCTCAAGTACACCATCCGGCGTGATTACGCATGCCTTTCCACCAATTTCGAGCAATTTCATTATCCTCGACAAGAACGCTATTTCAGTTCTTGTTGTTGACAATCTCGTACTTTCGGCTTTTAGGACCCCATATCCATAGGGAGGGTTTGTTATTATGTAATTGAATTTCTCGGTTCTAAAATCATGTTTAAGTGTATCATAAGCAAACATGTTTGTATGGCCATCTCCAACAAGAAACATATTAAGTTTAGTTCTGGAAATATTCTCTTCTCTTACATCTATTCCATAGAAACAGGATTTTTCGATAAATTTCTTAGCATCATTGTTGAAAGTTCTCGTCAGTTGGTAGTTTGCCCTCAGTACCTTAAATCCTTCCGTCAAAAACCCTCCTGTGCCGCAAGCAGGATCCAAAACTCTGAACTTCTTGTTGTTATTGAAAAACTTTTCTTGTCCAAGTAGCAACTTTGAGAACACACGAGTATATTGACGTCTTGTGAAGTACTCACCAAAATCTTTTTTCTCTTTATCGGAGGCAAACATCTCATATACTGCCCCAAATAAGTCAAATCCTGCACCATGCAGTGGTTTCATTGAGTCGACCACCTCGTAAATGATCTTAACATCATCTTTGTCAATCAGAGATGGTTTGCCTGCTTCTCCGGTTATGCAAATCCTAACGGATTCCATTAAATTTTTGAACTCATTAAAATCCGTATTCGTTTCAAGTCTCTGTATGTACGTAGCCAGATTGCCAACTAATTTCTCGGAACTCTCATCATAGCATTCAGACCAATATATCTGGGATGCATCTTTTTTCCCTTCTTCTTTAGTTTTTTCCTCAAAAAATTCTAGAGATACAAAACCTATTGTGAAGTCTATTTTCTCAACATTATTCTTAAAGTTTATTCCTCGATACACAGTGGCCAACTCAAGGAGTTTCTTGTTGAAGATTGCCTCAGAGATTTTTGAAAGAGAGTCAACATTTGTGTTGATATTATCAAGGTCAGGATCTTTCTTCAAACGACTTTTGATTATTCGCAAAATGTCAATGTTCTGAAATTCCCTTAATGGATTTCCATTCAACTTTATCTCAGCACCTGTCTTGACATTGTAAAAGTGGGATGTCTTAACATTCGTTACAATGTAGTAAGGTAGTCCGAGTTTCGGCGCTTTTTTCTTCCCTTGATCTATTGCATCAATCCAGTCAAGATCACCAACTTTACAGTCATCTTTTGCCTCGGCATAGGCTACCAAGTTAGAAATGAACTGTTTGTCATTCTTTAGTTCTTGGTCATATTCAAATTCAGAAATCAAAAGATCAGGGCGTTTCGACCCAGTGTACTCTGAAAAGGTCGTATCGTTCACAATCTGACGCAAAGGTATATTCAACTGATTCACCAAAACTTCACTGATGAAACGTCCAACTGTGAGTGCTTCCTGTTTTTTTCTCTTAGATATTTGAACCACCTCCTTCAATGGATTCCGTAAATAAGAGCGTCATTGATTCCCCTCATGTAACATTAAAAATTCCGTAAGTGCTTTGTTGAAAACATCATTTTCTGTCATATCATGCTCTAAGGCATACCGTTTAGCATCTTTCAATAATGTTTTTGGAAGTTTGAAAGTGGTTCTTGCAATGTTTTCCTCTTTCTGCATTTAAGAGTATATACTTATCGAAGTACATGAACTTTATTGCTTGTACTCATATATGTCTAAATGTAAAATGAACTATCTTGGAATGGTGAACTTTACATCGCTTCCTGAAGTGTAAATATTATATTTTTCACCACAATTAGAACACACGAACCTCGATACTTCGTAAGTGGCAAAGTTCCATTGCTTAATCGGCTTGGAAAGGTTTTCTTTCTGGCAAATAGGGCACTTCATCAATGTATTAATACCAAGACTTACTTGAAAATTCCCTTCTTGGTCTCTAATTTGATTTGTAGCATCCGACATTTAACACCATATCCCAG
>JAJZXP010000266.1 GCA_021806345.1 Thermoplasmata archaeon
TTGTAAAATGAAGCCGTTGAACTGTAACAATAACAGTTAACCGTTAAATGTTTATATGGTATTATAATTAACCTTCATGGTCAAAACCACGATCAACCTTGACGACGAAATCTACGCTGAAATCATCAAGGAATCTATAGAAAAGTACGGCAGCACCAAGAATATGTCAAAGATTATTAATCAGCGTCTCAGAAAAAAAACAAACTCTGCAGAAAAATGCAAAGGGCGTATTACTTTTCAAGCAAAAGAAAACCTCTCATCTCTGGATGCGGACAATGAAATAAGGAAGGGATGGGAGGAAAACAATAAATGACCGTGCTAATCGACACCAATGTTTTGGTGTATGATACCATAGAGAATTCACCGTATCATAACAGCGCATGTGAGCTTATCGATGTGTCGGAAGACCCCATAATTAACTCACTATCAATAGTCGAACTTGGTTTTGTTCTTCCCAGGTATGGGATAAATAATCAAGGCGTTCAAGCAAAGATAAATGAATTACTGCATGGCGATTATTTTTCAGTCTCCTGGATTTCTGGAAAGATGATCGAGAAGGTTTCCGCATTTATGGTTGAAAACAAGTTAAGTTTTAGAGATTTCAATGACTGGATAATAGCGTATGATGCACATTCGAGAAATATACCTTTGGCGACTTTTGATAAAGTACTGCAAAACAAATGCAAAAAACTTGGTATTCAAATTATTGAGATCTAACTTTATGATAATTCAGCATGGATTTGCTTAATGTTTTAGGCTAGCAGTAGATTCTTGCTTAGCAGTGCCTCATCTATCCGAGATCGATAATGCAACAAGATGAGAACTATTCCTGTTACACAGGTAAGGTAAAGGAGATACAGGCAATCTGTAGAATTCATGGAAGGAAAATCCATAATTTTGAATATCGAAATATAGCCGGCAAAGTAAGAACCAGAACTAAATGACAAATACAGTTTCTGGTTTTAACTATTTCATCAAACGTTTTGCAATCTTCCTTGTGTCAAGAAAAGATTTCAAGATTATTTCACTAAGTACGGCCAGACTGGACAGGTTAATATATTCGTTGTGAATAAAGTATAATACTTATGTCTCAACAAAATTTTGTTGATAGGGTCGAAGAGATAGAAATCTTGGAGCGTGCTTACTCATATAAGGAAGCTTCGTTGTTCATTCTTTACGGTAGAAGAAGAGTCGGAAAGACAGAATTGATCAGTAAGTTCATTCGCAACAGGGGAGTTTATTTTCTTGCAACCGCAGAAGGAGACAGGGAAAATATAAACAACTTCAAATCGAGTATGTCAAAGTTTCTGGAAGATGATAGCATTTTAAAGGCTAGCTTTGACAATTGGCAGTCTCTCTGCACTGTTCTGGTTTCCAGCAGTTCATTTCAGACAAAAGCAAAGAAATCGAAGATCATAATTGCAATAGATGAATTTCCATATCTTATAGAAGCTAACAGGACGATCCCATCGGTGTTTCAGAAGATATATGACACAATACTCAGGCAGATGAATGTGATGTTGATTCTTTCCGGTTCATCCATCAGCATAATGGAAAATGAAGTACTTTCTTATAGGAGCCCCCTTTACGGTAGAAGAACGGGACAACTGAAGCTGAAACCTCTGAAGTTCAGATATTTGGCTGAATTTTTGGAATATGAATTCGAAGACTTATGCAAGACATATTTTGTATTTGGCGGCATACCAGAATACCTTCTGAAACTTGATCCTAAGGTTGGATTTTGGGAAAATGTATCAGAGAAGGTGCTTTCAAAAGGGTCAGCGCTCTATGAAGAGGCAGAATTTCTCCTTAGAACTGAATTCAGGGAACCGAGGAATTATATGCTGATTCTCAGATCCATTTCCTACGGAAATCATACATTGGCGGAAATATGTGGTTATACTGGCCTGGACAAGAGTATGGTATCCAAGTATCTTGACGTATTAATGTCGCTTGATCTTGTAATACCTGAAAAACCATTCGGTGCTTCTGAGAAATTTAAGAGAAGATTATACTTGATATCTGACCAGTATCTGAAGTTCTGGTTCAGGTACGTCTTGCCACATAAAAGCGAAATAGAGAGTTCTCACAATAACGACGTTCTTGAGAGCATAAAGGCAGATTTTCCTACTTTTGCGGGTGAGCAGTTTGAGAACCTCATTAAGGAACTCATACTAGAAGGTGTATTGGGCAGATCCTTTGATACGGTTTCCAGATGGTGGGGAAGGAGTGGATCTGGAAAGAAAGGAAGAGACGTTGAGGAGATCGATATTGTCGCACATTCCCAAGTGCGAGGAGAATTGCTTTTCGCTGAATGCAAATGGACAAACAGTCCTGTACCAATTAATGTGGTCGAAGCCTTAAAGATGAAGTCAGAAACCTTGAGAAAACAATATCCTCGGGAAAAATACACATACGCTCTGTTTTCAAAAAGTGGTTTTAGAGGAGATTATAAAGAACTGAGCAAAGACACTACTCTGATGAGTCTTTTTGAAATTCAGAAAACTACTCTGAAGGACCATTAAATAATGAAGAAATGTATCGGTCGATATTTGATTATAGTTTTGAGAAGGTATTATTTGGACATAGTGTCTTTAATAATTCTCTATTCTCAAACCTTCTATATAGCTAAAATGCTTAATATTACGCGTGATTAGAATCTCGTTTCTTCTTAAACAGATACCTGCGATCATAGAATCTTCTGGTTCTATTTTCGCTCCATTCTTTCTTTTTTGTGCAAAGATCTTTCCAGCCTCTATTGCAGAATCCTCATCAAAACTTATCATAGGTAGGCCTTTGAGTATTCGATTTATCTTATTTCTCTCCTGATCCTGTTTAATGCTAAGGGTCACGCCAACGAATAATTCAAAAATTGAAATTGAGGTAACTGCTATAGTGTTGCCATTTTTTTCAATTTCCTCGGCCTTCTTTATTGCCTCCTTATCAGATTTCATTATGTCTATAAGAAACGAAGTATCGGCTATCATCGTCTATTTAACTCCGAGGTGATTTTATTTATTCTTTCTCTGCTTAACTTCCTTGAATCTCTGATATTTTTCTCTAAAGATTTTCCTTCATCTTCTTTTATAATATCCTTTAGATCAAGCACATTTGTTTTATTTGTCAGTCTGTAAATGAGTTCTGTGAAACTTTCGTTTTTTAACTTTAGCTCTGATAACCTTAGATAAGCTTCATCCGAAATAGATATGTTTTTGCTCCCCATCTCTCTCACACACATATATGTGTGTAAAACATTTAAACCTTATTCTGGATCATGATTCAAGGCATGCTAATTGCTTCCCACCTCCCTGAAATAGCCAGAACATATTAGCTGAAAGGAACTATTGCAATCTTTTCTCTAGATTTATGGGAGGTGATCTAACTCAGAAAAGAATGGACCATTTTGGTGTCTCATAAGATTCCATTTCTTTCGGTCTCCATCCTCTTATTATTTTTTCTCTTTGCCATCGCCTTATCTTTCATCTTCTTCACGTAATTTTTGTATTCCAGACGGAATTCAGGATCAGAATCCCATCTCTTCTTGAACACTCTTGGACTCAGGAACAGTATTGATGAGTGTGGCCTCTTCTCATTATAGTCCCTGAATGCATGATCGACAATATCCTTCCCCTAGTGAAAATCACTGATGTCTACGGGCCAGATGTAATCTGTCTTTATCGAGTTGTGGAAGGACTCGATATTGCCGTTGTCTTCAGGTGTTTTTCGTAGTTGTGTGATGTCAATTGCGAGCCGTTGTCTGATCGTATGATAAGATCGTTAACATTCAGATCAGGAAAGGTGTTCAGAATGGCGTTGTCTAATGCCTCTATCATCTCTCTTGTCCTTGACATCCTTGAGACTAGGTATCCCTTTATCTTTCTTGAGCAGAGATCGACGTAAGCTGTAAGATACACCCAGCCATCGTGATCGATGTACACCTTCGTTATGTCCGTTTTCTACATGACATTAGGCCTTGCCACAACTACCGTTCTTGGTGCATGTTTCCTGTTAACTTTCTTATGGGCAAAGATGAGATTCATGTGGCGCATATGCCTCCTTATACAGTTTCTCCCTGCAATGATCCCGGCACGGTGGATCATTGCTCCGACTCTTTGGGTTCCGTATGAAGGACGTTCGCTTAAGATGGCTGAAATGCGTTCTTCAAGTTCCATATCGTATTGTGAGTTCCTCTTTCTGTGATCGTAATAGATCATGGATCTTGCTATTCCCGTGAGGGATGCGTATCTTGATTTGGAAAAGCCCTTTAAAACGAGATCATTCATGGATTCCCACCTCTCCTCGTAGCTTGAATTTTTTTTAAAGTCTCATTTGCTATTGTGAGTTCACCTATTATGCCCTTCAGTTCGTTTATTTCCTTCATCAGCGACTCTTCGACCGTGGACTTGCCCTGTTCCATCGCAGCTGCACCGGCGGAGATGAATTCAATTCGACATGTAAACTGCAGAGGAAGCCACATTGTACTTACGGCAGATCTCCGCTACGTCGATGGGACAGAACATCCATGGCGATCCTTGCCTTCTCTTCTTTTGTCCTTTACGTACGATTGCCTACCATCTCATCACCTTATGAACGAGAAAGAGATTAAAAACTCCCTCTCTCTGGACTCCCTCCCTATGTAAACATTTCTCCATGCTCATGTTGTCTGAACGTAATTGGATCCGTAACACTTTTGATCAGAGTTTCAAACCAGTTTGGCAATGAGAGAAATGTTATTATGCTGTTGAATAATGTGGGAATTATGATGGGAATAACTCAAGAAACAGTAATTGATGATAGGGGAAGGATAGTAATTTCAAAGGAGGTACGGGACGCACTTGGTCTTAAGAATGGCATGATCGTAAAACTACATGCAGAATCAAACAGAATAATAATTGAGAAAGCAGTATCCCCGGAGGAATTCATTGAAAATATGAAAGGTTTCATTAAGAAAGATTCCAAAGTACCTGTTTCTGATCCTCTCGACCTCAAGAAAATCTGGAAGTGAACCTGTCTTGGAGCCAGCGTATATCGATGCAAATTATTGGATTTACTGGTTTGACGAAAGATTACCTGAGCATATTTCTGTTAACGAATCAATGCAGAGTGCCATAAGAGGAGGGGTAGTTTTGAGTACGGTGACTCTTATGGAAGTGGCTCATTATTTCAGAAACCTTCCAACCATTGTACTGGAAGAGAAAATGAAAATGATAACCAGTCTTTCCACTCTTACCTTGGTTGACTTCACCTACACGATTTTGCAATCCTCAATCAGTTTCCTCTCTGAATATTCCATAAGTGGACTCGGAGGAAGAGATTGTGTTATTCTTGCCACCATGAAAGCCATTGGATCAAAGGTTCTTCTAACTCACGATAAAGCATTCAAGAAGGTCAAGGGTATTAAGATCATTGATGAAATTTCATAGATTATGGGTAACGTTTATAAGTATGTAGTAGCAAATAAAGATCGTGGGTTCAGCCACTTGTGAGGGCGACAACTAAGGTATTAGGTTTAACTGGAAGTGGGCATTTAGGTGTCCAAAGTGATTGTCACTTCAATTATTTGACTTGAAGCAGTTTGAATATGATGGAAGTTTGGGCGTATTCTAAGACTCAACAGATTTGAGTATTGGGAAGAAGATAATTGCAAGCTTCATGTCGCTTGGCTTGACTATTGTAGTTATGGTTTTTGCTCTGCCAATCATAGCCGCAAACTGGTATTTCATGTTACTGGTAGCTGAAGCTTACGTTTGGTTTGTAGTATATTCCACTCATATGTACATACATTTAAACAATTTTAGAGTAAAAAAGGCTCACGAACCCTCGTAAAAATTGAATTCTTCACTATCCTGATTGGCACTGAAAGACGGTGGTTCCACACATTTATTGTCCTCAAATTGTTGAGC
>JAJZXP010000330.1 GCA_021806345.1 Thermoplasmata archaeon
TTCTTAAATGAAATCCCATTGCTTTCGTGTGATCAGAGAAGAGAATCTTGAAGAATGTCTGGAATGGGGCAAGCTCCTCCAAGAGAGAAAATATGAATGAAAATGAATGGACTCGTACAGAGAAGAAGATAGCGAGAAGCGCATTTGATAACGCTCTTCAAAGGGAATGCGATTTCATCATTAAGAGACTTGGGGAAATGGTCTCGAGGGCACTGAAGATTTCCGATATATTGGAAATGCATCACTATCTTTCCGACACGCTGAAAGAGATGGAACTCAAATATGATTACAGGTATTCGCGCATCATTCAAGTGTTTGGCCGGTTACTTGCTGAAGGATGGCTCTCCGAGGAAGATCTGAAAGGGCTTGGCAAGGAAAAGATGGAACAAATCACGAATACCGCTAGTTCGATACGCTCCCTTGTTATTGACGACGAACCCGCAGAGAAGGATGCGGTGCACCATGAAGATGGACGGGGATCGAGAGGGGATGGCAGTTCTCCCACGAAACTGAGCACAAAAGAAAAGGGACGAACTCCGGAAGATCTCACAAAGATGATCGAGGATGCGATAGTTGACGCATATACCTTTGAGGAGCAGGAGACTGCCTTCCTCACTGTACTTCAAGACTCGTTTCACTTCCCTTTCCATGCCATTGTAGTAGGAGAGCCGGTAGAGGTCAGGAATTTTGACCTTGATGAGGGCGAGGTAGGTATTGTAGCGGTATGCAGGCGCCTTGGAAAGAATTACCGAGTCAATGTCACAGCTCTTGAATGGGATGATCATAAGCCTTCTGGCGCAGAATGGATTGATGCATACAGACAATGGCGTAAATCTGGCCTGTAGTTACCACCAGGGGAATGAGGAACGCCATAACATTGTGAACCCCCTCAGAACCCGATTCTGCTCCAATTTGCTGCGTGTTCTGTCAGTTCTACCCAATGATGGTCTTTCCGGGAGTGAAAATTTATAGCAAAAGAGCATAAAATTCGAAAAGAATCAGGGTAATTGCCTCATGTGTAAATGCCGATAACAAGCGTTGAAACAATATGCAATGAATTATGATATTCTGTATAACTCCTGCTTTCCCATGATTAGTTAATCTATAACTCCGCCTTTTTTTAAGCTTGAGTTTCTTATGACAATGAGTATTATGGTTTTATACTGAGCCTTAATTTTACACATTACCTTGCTATTTTCCAATTATGCAGTCTGTGCACTATTCAGGATCTTTTCAGAGTATTCGATCCCCATCTGCTTTAGCACAGATCCCGCATCCTCGCTCACGGATCGCATGAAGATAATGCCATATCTTGTCTTAACCGGAGTCACCATGAGTCCATTCAAATTGTGGGCGATGCTTTCCATTGTCTTTCCAATTCTCCTCTCCATGATCCTTGAAATCAGGAGGGACAGAACGCAGACAAATACATGCGCCCTGTTCCTCCGCTCCTTGCTGTGGTTCACCGGTCGTATTTCAAGGAATGATTTGATAGTCCGGAATGACCTTTCGATCCGCTAGAGATCCTTGTATTTCTCCACGATATCCTTCGGCGGAAGGGAGGTATTCGTTATGACTTGAGTTTCGCAAGAAATATTGAGAGAAAATTCCGCTGAAGCTGATAAATCCGTAATTTCTATACGCTCTTAGCTTGATTTCGGTAGTGCGCCAACCAGTATCCGTTCCGGGAGTTTTATTCTTAATTCATTGAGTATTCCAGCCGCTTCGTCCGATTCAGATTGATACACTATATTCTTTGGTGATTTGACGGGTATGACCTTTATTTCACACAGTATCTCCGCTGTTCTTTCTATTGTCAGGCGGGATTCTGTGAGCCTCTTCTCAATCACCCTCGAAAGCAGAAGTGACAATACGCGCACAAAGACATGTGCCCTGATCCTTTCGGATTTCCTGTGGTATACCGGACGTATCTCGAGGTACGATTTGATTGTGCGGAATGATCTCTCAATCTGCCACTGTTCCTTGTATGAGGATATAACTTTATCTTCCGGAATATCAGTGTTGGTGACTATGAGGAATCTCCCCGCAAGCTTCTCCAGTATTCCGATCCTCTTTTCATTGAGCACTGCACCATCTGCTGAGAACTTAACCAGTGATTTCAGCTTTCCCAGGGATTTCTTCAGTTCCTTCTGATCCGGTATTTCGGATATCTTCCTCTTCACGATATCGATTTTATCATCGATATCCTTCAGATTGAGTTCCTCCCTCTTTCTGTTGTATACGGCGATATGCCTTCTCCTTTCTGCGAGTCTCCTCTGATCCCCTGTGGAATCACCCTTCATTACTTTGTCCACGTTTATGGCAACCCGCTTTATGATCAGGTCAGTGTCAGGCTTCAGTTCCCTGAATATTTCGATCTCTATGTCATCCTTTACCGAGATGAGTTTATCCAGAGTCCGGCATATATTGTCGTCATTCAGGTCAACTTCGGACCATGGATAATATACCTTTTCTGACAGGTTTATGAGAGAGAGATCCGATGATGGCTCCAGCAGCCTTGCGATTATCATGAGGTTCAGGATATGGGCGTAAACACCCGTATTCTTTCTCAATATCTCAAGGATGCCGCTGTTATTCATTACCGCCATGGAAGCATAGGCAATCCCGAATTCCTTCGACGGCAGAAGGGAGAATTCCCCTAGGGTCATCCTTCTTATGGAATCCTTCTCACTGGCGAGAAGAAGTGCCTTCCTGTATCTCTCCATGTCACCCTCATTCCTGACAGGTCCCAGATATTCCAGAATCCTTGTCTTCTGCTTTCCGTTCTCCCTGTACCGTTCGCATATCTGGGCGTATTCATACACATTCTTTCCTCTCCTGTTTCGTGATACCCTCAGGTACATACCCATGCATCGAAGGTGCACGGATACAACAGGGATCATTTCATTCAAGAAAGGCAGTAAAATGCACGTTATGCAGATGAAGTCACAATAATCTAAGTGCGGAACTCAAGTTTGACTTCAACATTCAAGGTATAAGGAAGGACAGAGTCCACAAATTATAGCTAAATCCACTTGTTTGTGCAGGAGATGAGTAGATCATATCGTTCTATGATCGCACAAAAATTATCCAAGAAATGCCATAATATCTTGTGCACCATTAGAGATCAGAGGCAAATTTGAGCATCAAATATTCAACACACCTATGTGAGATTCTATAAGTGCACCTATACAAAGTAAAACTATTGAAAACAAAAAGTAATAACCTGAAATGTAAAGCAAATTTTTGGTTCTGCTGAAAAAGAGCTCAGAACCTTGATTTCTAATAAGAGATTGGACGAATGATATCAGTATATCAGCCAAAACCATTGCAAAAGCTATTCCGAAAACATAACCTAATGTCTCTGGAAAGAACTGAGGCAATACGTACTTTACAAAAGAACCTGGGCCATTTGCAATATTTAAAGAGCTTAAAATTTGAGTTTCATTTAAGTTTGAAGTGAAAATGGAAATAAAAGTTCCGAAAAAGACAGATAGGCCTCCAACCATATATTCGTTTAGGTCAAGCGATAAATTATTTGAAAATATAGTTTCGAACATTTTGAGCACATCGCTTGGTTGAACATTAGAGGAATGTCCAGTTGAAGTAAGCGATGGAAGTGGTGTTATGTATGTGTAAATAACCATATAGATCAGAAACATTGAATAAAAGAGAACTAAAGAACCTGCCACATATTGAATTAACAGGCCTTTATACTCATTGCGAGTTTTGTTTGATTCTTTTTTTGCAGACACTAGATTGTATTTCTTGTCAAATAAGCTTTGCAACAATTTTGTGTTCTTAAATAAAAACAATGAATTAATCATATTTGAGATGAAGAAAGATTTTATCAGATTCCTTACTAAAAGAATACTAGTAAAGCGATTTCTAGTAAATTCATATTTAGGAACAAATTGAAGCTTGAAAATATTACTTCCAACACCGAAATTTGTCAAGGTCTCAAAGGAATAGTACAAATAGGAGACCAAGAATAGCGTCAGAAGATTCAAAAGACCAGTTCTTGTGGTAAATATTGGGTTTAACCCATTAATAAAAGATATATTATATGCAACAAAGAAATCTAAAAGTCTTGACTTTACCCCTAGCGAAAAATCAATTAGCGCTGAAAGTGGTATAAGGAAAGATTGCTCAATCATGTAAGACAAGTATCTTTCGCTCAGATCAGAGATTTTCATATGTTTCTTATTTTCTCCATTCTCTTCTTCAGTTCCTCTAAAGATCTTGTTCGTACACTGTCACTATATTTGCCTTCCATGAGGTAGTCTTCAAGCTTCCCGAGGAGTGATATCATGGCTTTTTTTTCGTCACAATGTTTAATCGCAAAAGCATCTGCTTCAATCTGGGACTGTTTGTTCAATCTAATCATAAGTATTAGGGAGAGGGCCGATATCAGAAACAAGAATAGAGGCACTGGGTAAAGGATGAATAAAATCTTTAGGTTGATAAAGGTCATCAATAATGCAAGCGCAACAAGAAATGAGAATACGAATACCCTTTGCATTAAAAAATTCTTACTAACAAATCCTGTTTCGACATGAGCAAGTTCATGCAGGATTAACAGGGTTAATTCACTTTCAGAAAGCTCATCAATGAAACTATCTTCAATGTACAAAGTAGGTGTCTTGCCAAGTTTCTCTCCAAAGCCTACAAATGCCGGTGGGAATTTTCCATTGTTTGCAAAAATCCTCACTTCCAAACCATTTTCAACAATGCCAGACAGAAGGCCAGAATACTTTTCAGACAACTCATTGTTAGCAAAAGAGACTAGGTTTGAAGGGTTGTATTTTTCGAGCCACCAAGGACCAGGGTATAGCCCACCATCTAGCTTTTCTTTGGAATACACGTAAATAACTATGCCCATAAAAAAGGCTGAAATTGGTATTGCAATTGTACTGAATAGTGTTTCGTAATTGTTGGAAATGAAGTAAGCGGAAATAATGTACAAAACAACAGTGACAGCGATCCAGGAAAAAAAGGACATCACAAATTTGAGCTGAGGGTCTCTCATAGTACCAGATTTATCGATATATATCTCATTTAAAATTTTATGGGAGTTAATTCACTCCCCCAAAATCCAACCTGACAAAGCACCTATTGCCGCCAAAGTAACTGGCCCTAGACTTACCCCTGCAATGGAAACCAGTATTATGTCTGTAATTGAACCAACACTGATTGCGCCTGATGCAAGAATTAGGTCAGCTATCAAGGGCACTGCCCATGCTAATACGCTGAGTTCAAACCCATTAAGTGCCCCAAGTATAGAGGATGTTAACTGTGCCTTACTTGGCTTCATTCCAAAATGCTCGAATTCGTAAAGGTAAAGATCTCCGTGATGAGCAATTGTATAGCTCGCAACTCCCATTTCCGTGAATTCTAGTGGTAGCGCATTGCCCTCCATCGCGATCAAAACCCCATACACCGGCACACCCGCTGCAGCAAGAATGAAAATAACCACAGTTGACGACAGGATCGCTTTTTTCCAAAAGTTCTCTTTCTTCTTCTTAACCACTTCATTAGTCAATTGAGAATCTTGGTTCAAAAGACTAATGAATATCGGATTAATATTGTAGACCTCCATAAATGTTTTACTTTTAAGAATTATTAGTATTTATTGCAGTGGATATAACTTATTTTGGTTCTCAAACAAAACATCATTTTGCCAATGTATTCTCATATAATGGGATACCATCCGTTGAAATAATATACAATGAATTATGATATTCTGTATAACTCCTGTTTCCCACGATTAGTTAATTGTATTTTGCCGCAAATTCAGGTCCGATTGCTACTCCCTTCTCTCTATGGACTCAATGGCCTTCTCACATTCGTCTATGATTCTTGAACACAGGGGGAACAGGCTGGATACCTGGTT
>JAJZXP010000452.1 GCA_021806345.1 Thermoplasmata archaeon
CTGAAACCTTCTTTATCTCACTGTTTTCCTTCAGGAGATTGTGTGTATCCTTGAAAAGGGCCCTGATCTCATTTTCTCCTATTTTTCTTACCTGCCTGTTCCAGCTGGTTCCGAATGACTGTATTATAGGATCGACATATATTTTCATAAGTTCTGGAGGTATTGTGGATGAAAGTTCCAGATAATGAACGTCACCAAACTGAGCTATTTTTCTATAACTGTCAAGTATTCCGAAAGCTTCCCCGAGATAAACTATCCTGAATTCATCAATCAAACCTGCGTAACGCATTATTATGGAATTTACAGCCTCCATTTCACCCCTGTGGAATCTGAAGAATATTTTAACCTCATTATCCTTCATCATCACTGCGTCAATAATTGTTGAGTTCAGTTCTATGATTGCTTTGTGAACTTCGAAAAGTTTTGTATTGCTCACATTTATATTCATTGATTTGTGTGAACTTCCATCGTGTTCCTCAGATGGAATGGTCACAATAAAATATCCTCCATCTTTTTTATGTCTGATCCTACCCATGGCAGAAACATTAAGGCCAGAGAGCTCCTTCAATTGTTCTTCAATTGCAAATCTCATTTCACATCTGAAATCAAGTATCCTTTCAAATTCTTTTATTATCATGGCAGTGTAATGCGATTTCGCTCTAATAATCTTACTCTTTGCATATCAGGTGTATTTTAACAAAATATTGATGCTTGTGCTGTTATATCTTTTTGCTTAACAGATTAACATATGAAGTCTATATAATCCATATTATAACAATCTCGGAGAAAACACACATTATAAATGAATTTCTTTATTAAATCCTCCTGTATCCCTAACCATATGAACCTGAACGATGATGAGATCTTCGAAATACTGGAAGAGCACAGTGTTATAGGTAGTGAGGAATATGGTGGAAATGGAGCACCAGAAGAGTTCGTCCTAGTGGGAATGATTTATCAGCATTTCACTTTATCTGAAAGTTCTGTCTTAAGACTGAAGAGAGAAGATCTTGAAATTTATAGAGTCGGAACGAATTCATACATAGCTTGGATGGAAGATGATGAGGATGTCTTTATGGAAGAAGACGAAGGAAATTTTGATTACGATACTACCTTTCCTGAAAAATTGCCAGTTGCCATCGAGGGCCCGTTCACAGACAGTGAGATTCTGGAACTAATAAACGGTGGTTCCATTTAAAGGTATAATAGCATGGTTTTAATACGATTATTGTATATTATCCTTCTATGAAGCAAGTAAGAAAGGAAGATAACGCTGTAAGCGAGATCATAGGCGCAATTTTGTTATTTGCTATTGCAAGCGTCCTTTTAACTTCATTCATTTTATGGTACGTTCCAAGCACTGGAACGAACAATGACATAACTTACCAGAGCCAGACTCAGCAATCATTCAGCTCTCTCGATTCTAAAATTCTATCTCCATCTCTGACACCCGGTTCAAGTATTTCTCAAAGCATGCCTCTTGGAATAGGTGGAGTTCCACCCTTTTCGCCATCCCAAAGCACCAATCTGTACTACTCTAAAAACTTCAACGCAACCTTGGCATATAATGCAAATGTAACTTATGAAAATGCGGTACCTATTAAGAATGTTACATCGGCTGCATGCGCCAATTCAACCTCGGGCAATATAAGAAATAATGTTTACGCATCATCGCAATTCACATATTCAGTCATATTTGTTGAGAATGGATTACCAGGCGGTCACTATTGGACTGTATCACTCGGTGGATCTGAGAAATCTTCCGGTTCAAGCGGTACAACAATTAATTCCTACATAACTTACAGCTTGTCTAGAGGCACTTATTCATATACCATTTCCTCAAACGATGGGGGATATAACCCCAATCCATCTTCAGGCACTGTTAAAGTCAACGTGTCAGGGAGTACTATCGGAATCTCGTTCAGTGGTGGTAAAATAAATGGTATTGTAGCTGGCGCTGAAGGTGGAAGCGGTGAAGTAAATAATGTAAATCAGTCAAATTTTATAGGAGTTGTAACCCAATCTGGTATTTGTGATATTCAATATCTCAATTATTGGTTAAACAATACTACCAATGGAAATGGTTTTTACAATCTTTCTTCACAGGAATTTTTTGTTTATTCTGCAAATACTCCCGTTGATTATTATCAGTTTCTTATAGAACCTAACTTGGTTTATTATGAGCAAGCTTCTCAGGGAGTTGCTTACATATATTCATCAATAGGAAATTCACCATGGGGAGGAAATATTAGTGGAACTAGCGCAGTAACAAAAATCCCGGGAAGTGGTATAAGTAAACATTATACAGAATTAGTAAACATATCCTTACCGGCAAGCGTAACGCTTCAGAACGGAACTTACTATCTGAACATTTGGGAGGTTTTGTATCAAAACTATCTCGAATTTGGATACAACAATAACACCAATACACCTAATTGTTACCTTAAATTTTCACAATATTTAACTTTTAACAAGTTTGGAAAACTTAACCTTCAGGAGACTCCGGAATCATTATATGGGTTTGGATACGGTCCAAACGAATTTGTTGGAACTATAACGAATCCATCATTGGATGTTTCTGTGGGTAGTTCAATTTATTACACAGCAACAATAAAATCAGCTTGCAAAGCAGGAACTACCTATTTTTCAGTACAAAAGGAAAATCTTGCAGAAAGTTCAACACCTTTTTATTTTCTTATAGGTTATATACCATCAAATTCTGCATCTTCTACAACATATAAAATAAACATCACTGAAAAGAATCTACCCGCTGGATCAAAATGGAATATGACATTCGCAGGAAAGTTATATACAAACACCGTTAGTTCAACAGGCACCAATAATTTTATAGTATCTCTACCAAGTGGAATATACTCATACAATGTATCAAAAGTAGGCTTATATTTAAGTGACCCCACAAATGGATTCTATAGTATAAACACTACTGCTGGAGCCACCAACGATTTAAACATATCCTATTTCCTACCAGTTGGTTCCCTGCCATATTCTTGGGATACTTCAAATTATGCTTTACAGCAATTTAAGGTCTCTAAACCACAGATAATTAATTTTGTTTCTTTATATTTCTTTAATTATACTATTGGACCTGCTTCATATACAGGAAATATACTGAATTACACTGTAAATGTAGAGATATTGAATTCTTCCACATTAAAACCTGCTGCGGGGAACTCCACAGTATTTTCTCACAAGATCTTACAAACAGGATGGACACAGATATTCTTCAATGGAACCAAGGGATTTAAGATCAAGCCAGGAATTTATGACATTCAAGTAAGTGATGTTGGTGGATCGAATAATGCAATCGGATTAGGATTTACAACTACAGGTGGCTATTCTAACTATTTACAGAGGGTATGCACCAATTTCTTGAGTGGTAGCTTAAATGACATACGAGATGTAACTCTTACACCATATTATGGTGGTAGCCCGATCATAATTTCTAATACATCACTCGTTTTTCAAACTGGATTCTATAATGTTACAACATCATTCGTGATAAACAACATAACTATTGACAGAACCTTTAAAATTATAGGTTCAATTGAAGCAACAGGAAACACACAATTCTCGATACAGGAGACTTATGCATTGCAGGATGGTATCATAATCACTGCTGGAAGGGGTGTCACATATGTGACTGTAAACCCATTACCAATCGCAATAAGTAATACTTCGAATGGTAAACTAGCGCTAAGCTCAATAGGTTACAATTTTGCCATGGCAAGATCGGTGGCCACATCCATTAGTGGGTATGGCTCAACAATAGTATCTGCCACCATGGAAAATCAATCTCTTACAAACTACACCGTGGGAAATAATTATGTGATTGGAACAGTATTTGCAAAGGTCTTGAATATAACTCTCTCTAGCTATAATTACACCATAAATTCAACATTCTCAAAATATTGGGCCAACACATTTTTCGTTGAATTAGTTGGAAATAGTCAAACTGAAAATTACACGAATTTCAGCGTCTTCAGCAACTTCAATTTCCTTTTAAACGGAAACACTGAGATAGTTTCAATATCGCATCCAGTAACCCTCAGCACAATAAGTATAAAGTCGGTTGGAGTTCAAATAAACTCAATGTAAAAATATTATTTTTTATTTTTTAGGGATGCCCAGTTATCTCTCATTTTTTGATAAATCTCTAGATATTCAAGCCCTTTTTTAACTCCATTTTCAATATCTGGCCCGTTGACTTTGCTAATAATTTTTCTGATCTCTTCTTCATGATCCAGTCCAATAATTCCTGCACCTACTGTTATGAGATATCCTGCATAGGGGCTTGCCTCAAAGAACTTTCGTAGAACGTTCACAGCCTCTTCAAGGTTGTTGAGCATAAATGTTCTTGCATGTTCATTCATGCACAGGGCAGAGTAAGCAGTTATGGACTCTTGTTTCTTTAGCTCCTGTTCTCTGACCATCCGGAATATCTCCCTGTAATTTTCCTCACCCTTTACATGGCACATGCCATAGATCAATTTCGTTATGTCAGAATCACTGGTTGCTATTTTTATAAGATCTATATATAAGGATAAATCCGAAACGAAATGTGATTTAGCAAGAGAAACCGCCAATCTCTCATCTGGTTCTATCTTATAGAAATGCTCAAATTTCACAGAAATTTCTTTTGCAAATGTTTCATCCAATATTGCAAGTCTCTCTTTGATCGAATTTCTCATCATAGTCGTGTTCATATCTTCTTCTGCATTTTTCTCCCCAAGTAAAATTCTCATCCGGTGAAGGTATTTTACTGCATTTACCTTAAATTTCTCATCCTCTGGAACTATGGAATTAATTGTTCCAATATCTGTAGTGATAAGATTCATAGAAGGGCTGAATGGCTTGTCGCATGCAATATTTATTATATTCAGGTAATCATCTGCACTCAGTTTTCCCTGTATAAGGAACATGTATGCACTCTTAACAAGATCACTCCTGTCCAGATCAGAATATCTTGAAATTACGCTTTCAAGATTTCTGTAATAGGAATTATCGTAGGATGTCAGGAAAAAACCAGATGCGTCAGCATTTAGCTTCACAAACCCTTCCAATGGAATAATCATTTCTTCACTATCCATGAGAACCCTTTCTTCTCCTTTTTCTTTCCTTATGATTATTGGCACAGGGAGCAATTCACCTTTCCTGTTTCCTTTTAGCAAAAATCTCTCCTGCCTGAGTTTAATTCCATTTTCTTTCTGTTCAACAGAAATTACGGGAAATCCCTGTTTTTTGATCCATTCAAGTGCAATTTTAACAACTGGCTTACCTGAAGCTTTTTCTATGTGTTCCCAGAGCTGATATCCCTCCGCATTCCCATATTTGAATTCCTTCAGGTAGTCAGAAACTCCTTTAAGGAATTTTTCCTTTCCAACAAAATTATACATCATTCTCAGAAGGGCACTTCCTTTACCATAGCTGATACCATCGAATATCTGCTCTATTTCTTCAGGTTCCTTTACTTTCGCTTCTATAGGATGAGAATTCATGAGACAATCTTCGCTGAGAGCCCATTCATACTCTTTCCTGTAAAATGATTTCCAAACATCCATTTCCGGGTAAATGCTATCAACACACAGAAAAGATGTGAACGTTGCGAAACTTTCATTCAGCCAGATATCGTCCCACCACTTCATAGTTACAAGATTTCCAAACCACATGTGTGCTATTTCATGTGCAATAGTGGTTGCAATCCACGTCTTTCTTTCAGCATCGGTTGATTCATTGACAAGCAATCCCTCTTCCCTGAAAGTGATGGCTCCCCAATTTTCCATAGCTCCTGCAGCAAATTCTGGCACTGAAATCAGATGCATTTTAGGAAGGGGATATTCAATTTCAAAAACCTTCTCATAGAATT
>JAJZXP010000349.1 GCA_021806345.1 Thermoplasmata archaeon
AAGTAATTGGATATGATGAGTATGAGAATGAGGATTACAGTCTTTCATCGAGAAAAAATAAATGATTGATGAACCTTTATTTATACCCAATGAACGTTTGTTTGGCTTTATTCTTGGTTGAAAAAAAATAGCCATATGAAATTTTACATAATCACTAATTAGAATGGCTTTTGCTTTCTATTTCCTGGAATGTTCACTTGTTCTAGGTTGAATGACGACCACTTCAATCTGTTTTGTTTTCAACATAAGATTAGAATGTTCCATTATATTTTTTGGAATAAACAATTTAGTTCTCCACTTGAACACTTTACAACTTGACCGCTTGGAACCCTGCCACCTGATGCAAAAATAATTACGCTGAGAATTAGGATTGCCATTCCAGATTTTAACTGATCTTGTGAAAAAATATGCTCTGAAAACATGTTAACTTCTAAAATTTTCTTCCTCCTAAAACTGCCACATTGATTTGTTCTCCTTTTCTATTGAAAAACTTATAGTCTGATGGCCTGTAAGGATAACCCACGATCATGTGGATAGGTCCTGTGTTGGAAAACATATTAAGGTCTGCATCCGAGGGCCTTATGACACCTGAGGGGTGCGAATGTACAGATCCAATGATTGTAAAGTCTATGGGCTTGTTCCACATCCACATTATTGTGTGATGATCACCCTGAACTGTTCCAGGCAACATTGCTATTTCGTAAATTACTTCATGTTCTGCCTTCAGCATTGCTCCAAATTCCATGGGGTATGAGTCCTTGGATGCCTCCATTATCATAGAGATTAATCTAGATCTAATTGACCACATCTTTAAGCAGTTTCTCCCTTAATTTTGAGTAGAAATCTCTCCTTAGTGTAATAAACTTGAAGGATTTTGATGCCCTCGTAATTGTTAACCTGTCTGAAGAATTGAAATTTATTTCTCTCTGCCCGTCCAGAATTATTATGCAATCATGTTCATTTCCAGAAACAGATATTTCCAAAAGGGAGGAGGACGGCACTACCATTGGGCGAATTCTCAATGTAACTGGTGCAAGGTATGATATAACCATTGCCTGTGTAGCGGGCATGACTATTGGTCCTCCGGCACTTAGGGAGTAAGAAGTCGATCCTACCGGTGTAGCAACTATAATCCCATCTGCCTTAGTTCTTTCCACAAAATTGTTATCGAGATAGAGTTTGAAATTTCTGATTTTCGATACCCGGTTACTGTGAATTACCACTTCGTTCATGGCATAGCCTACTGGTTCACCGTTAAGCATAATCTCCAGTTTCATGAATTCCATGTATCTGTGTTCTCCCCTGACGATCCTGTAAACTGTCTCTTCAACTTTTCCTATTTCCACTTCACTCAGAAACCCAAGTGACCCCATGTTGATGCCAAGAATTGCACCCTTTGCCTTTTGTGCTGCCAGTAGCACAGTTCCGTCACCACCAATAGTGAAAATAATATCTGCCTCAATTTCATCCATCGGCCTGTACTCCTTCCCCTTTATGAAATCTGACAGCCCAGTTTCATAAACACGTTCCCATTCAGACGGGATTATGTAATCAATTCTTTCAACAATCTTTGCGCATCTGGAACAATCCTTTCGGATTATATATGCTATCTTCATCCTTTCATTATCTCCTGGATTTTATTACCATATGAGGAGGATAGGGCGATCATATTCACTCTTTCCCTGACATCCTTGCCCATATTCAATTCATGATAAGAACCGTCAAGTATAAATCCCCCAGTTTCCTTTATAAGTAGATACCCAGCCGCCACATCCACGTTTCTCAACTGTTTTTCTATTCCAAGGTAAGCCACGTTATCTAACGATCCATTAGCCAGTAAGGCCATTTCCAGAGAAGCGCAGCCTAAAATTCTCTTTCTTGTAATTCCTTCCCTCAAAAAGTTGTGGACTATTTCATCACTAAGTGAGTAGACTACGGATGCTCCGCTTCTCTTATCTGATGTTTCCAATTTAACTCCGTTTCTGTAAGCCCCCTCATCCTTCGCTGCCCAGAAATAATTCCCAGTGGCAAGGTTGATTACCAATGCCTCTTCCATATCACTGAACTCTTCAGTCATTATAGCAAGGGACATGGAATAGAATGGAATTTGGTTTTCTGCATTATAGGTGCCGTCAAGAGGATCCATGACTATGCTTTTTCTGTATCCCCTGTCAACGAACCCTATTTCCTCGCTGACTATGTTAAATGGCAGATCCAGTTCCTCAATTCTTGCAATAAGGGCATCCTCTGCCAATTTGTCTAGTCTCGAGGTTTCAGTGCCATCAGCTCCCATGCCCATATATCCTACTCTTTCCTCTTTTCTCTCCATATTTGAGAAAATCTCCTTTACTTCCACCCCTGTCTCAATAAAATTTTTGAGGAAATGCATAGTTTGTTATTGAATGAGACTATATAATTAATCTGGAGTGATCAGACTTTCGTGTAGAATAATCAATCTTTCCGGTAGTCTCTGCAAAGCCACTTCCAAAGTTTTCGACGCTGAAAGGGACCCGTCTGTTTCAAATTTAAAAACAAATCTGTCGGTGAATTCTTTGACCTCAATTTGAGATAACTCGTTCACCTTAGATTGTCGTATGCATGTGTTTATAAAACTCATTAACTCTTTTTGCTGAAAGTCATCTGTTATTGTGATTTTTGATTGGGATTCGGAAATGATCGATTGCTTGAATTTTTGTTTGATTTCTTCCCATCCCTTGTAGTCCTGCTTGTTAATTGTGAATTCCCTATGGTATTTGTAAGAGACACCTGAGGTGACCTGCCATTTCGCATGCTCCCTCGCAGTTCCCATTGTTGCTTCCGCAGTTACTAACAAAGCCTGTTTTGGGCCAAGTTTTACGATAGGAATATACAGATCAGTTGGTTTTAAGTCAGTGTTTCCGGTAAATGCAACCAGATCTCCGCTGTAAACCTCTCCCGGTCCAGTCTTATCAATGCTGTAGGATACCGTGCATAAAGAGCACCCTCTTCCGCCACAAGAACATTCATCCCTGAAATTCATTTTAGGATCAGTTAGGATTGGTATCATTCCAAGTCTTTGGGCTACCATTTCATCAAATAGCGGAAGGGAAGAGTCAAAAACATTTCCTAAGGAATCCCTTATCTGACCATGCCTGAATACAACCTTGTCGATTGCCATTTTAGGTATATCATTGATCAGCGTCCTTCTCAATGAATTGGCCATTCCTTCTGTTATTCCTGCGATCTCAAATCTTATAAAATTGTTGGATTTATTGTAAATAGTTATTTTGGGGTCTTTTGCTGCTGGCATTAAACCCTCCTTCCTCTTTTTCCGCCTTTCTTCTTTGTGCCATCATGGGGCACTGGTGTGACTTCTTCTATTCTGACAATTTTAAATCCGGCTCTTGAAAGCGCCCTTATTGCTGATTGCGCCCCAGGGCCGGGTATTTTTGATCTGTTTCCACCTGGTGCCCTTACTTTGATTATGAGGTCTGTTACCTCCTTTTCTCTTAATTTTTCTGAAACCAAGTCCGCCGCTTTCATTGCAGCATAGGGGCTGGATTCGTCCCTGTCGTTCTTGACGACCATCCCTCCAGTTGCCTTTGCAAGTGTTTCGGCTCCAGTCTGATCTGTTACAAGTATAATTGTGTTGTTTGCCGATGAATATATATGTGCAATTCCAGTTTTGTTCATTGTTTTCCCTCCTTTGGTTTTTCTTCGCCCTCGCTCTTTGCCTCCTCTTCAGGGGACTCTGCTTCTTCTGGTTCTTCTGCGTTTCCCGCGATGACCATTCTAATTGGGTGATGCTCATCCATGAAGGGTGAATGCTCAGAATACTCTATTGACTCTTCTTCATATGCTTCAACCGAAAGCCCGGGTACAGTAACCCTTTTTCCGTTTAACAGTATATGACCGTGAGATATCATCTGTCTTGCCTGTTTGACAGTTTTTGCTAAATTTCTTCTATAAACGATGGTTTGTAATCTTCTTTCCAAAACACTTTCTATATTTAATGAAAGAATATCATCAAGAGATGCGTTGCCGGGGGCTATTTTATATCTGCTCAGCCTTGCTAAAAGCAAGTTTAGCTGCTTAATTGCAAGTGGATCATTTCTTCTTGTCCTGGCCTGAAGATTTCTTGCCTGAGATCGTATATTATCAAGAGTTGATTGACTTCTCCACAATTCTCTCTTATTCTTTAAACCGTACTGATTGATAATTTTCCTCTCGTCGTCAATTCTGCTCTTTTCCCAAGGATGTCTTGGCGTTGAATATAACTTTTTCTGAAACTTTGGATCTCCCAATTTTTATCACTCCTTTTTCCTTTGAACTCCCACCGTTAGTCCTTTCCTGCCATTGCTTCTGGTTCTCTGACCCCTAACCTTATGGTGAGTCTCGTGCCTAATTCCCCTGTATGATCTTATTTTCTTCATGAGGTTGATATTATCCTGAATCTGTATCTGCAAGTCCTGTCCCACAAGATTTGCATTTTTTCCAGTTACTGGATCTAACCTGTTGTTAAGCATCCATCCGGGAAGGCCCTCGAAATCTTCTGATTCGATGTAATCCCGTATCTCCTGAATTTTTTCCTCACTAAGATCTCCGAGTCTCATGGATTCATCGATTTCTAATTTTTTAGTAAGGGTTTCTGCAAGTCTGATTCCTATTCCCTTTAAATCAGACAGGGCTAACACTACGTCTCTTTCACCCTTCAAGTCCATTCCTGCAATTCGAACAATATATTGAAAGTCATCTTTTTCCTTTTGCTCAGGCATCAATTCACCAATCCTTAAATTTAACTTTAAGCGCTATTAATAGCTCAACGTCATCTTTAAAAAATATATATTCTTTTTGTAATTGTTTCACTTAAAAAAAGTGAATTTTCTATAATCTCCATCCGTTTCAAAGATCCCGAGTCTGACTCCGCTATCTATCCAACCATATGAATAGTTCAATGCTGATATTGCGTTTATAAGATCTCCCTTACTTTGAAAGAACTTTGCATCACTGTAGTATGATTTAATCATATCCATGGAACTGTTTGCGTATTCCCATAACGAGGAATTTTCTGGAATACATATCTTAAGGTTTTCTAGGGCTATTTTCTCCACTTCTAGGTATTTATTCACCCTTTCAAGCAATTCCTCATTTAGGTTACTCAGTTCATCACCGATATGTGGAGTAGTCGTTAAGAAGATTCCAGATTTGCTTCTGTGTTCCCTCATCAAGCACACCTTCTTCTTTCTTTTTCATTATGAAATCCCTTGCCTCGCTTATGCCCTGTCTTGATGCGATCGCGTAAATTCCTCCTGCAATTGATCCCCTTATACTGTCTGGCAATTTCTCTACCGCCTTGGAAAGCATAAATGTAAATTCCTCTGTTTTTCGCATATCTAATTTTTTAATTCTCTTACTATAAGAATTTGCCTTCAAATCGTTTCTGTTATTATTCCAGTTGCCTCTGCCCACTGGCCTTTTATTTGTAAATCTTTTTCTTGCAGCCATTATTTTTTTCGATATTGAATGTAAGCCATTGTTTTAAACCTTGTTATGAATAGAAAGGAAAAAGACCCCTGGAAATTGGATTAAAATGTTACCCTGAATATGGAACTTAGATGCCATGTGTGCGGGGCATATGATTTGACTGGATGGCTTTCAATCAGTGAAAGGGTATAGCCCATTGCTTTTCCCATTGAACTTATCTGGTAGATGCCGGATTCTATGCTTGAAGTCTCTTCAAGGTGATGTAATAATATATACCCATTATTTCTGGTCCTGCGAAGACCATGTACAAGGTATTCCTTCGATTTGAAATTACCCATTAGCACAAGATCTGCCCTGTCAGGCGAATAAAAGTTCCTGCAGTCCATACATACCGCTTGTATCTTGTGGCTCACCCCGTTTACTTCAGCACTCTTTTTAAGGTACGATATTGAAGCTGGGTTAATGTCTATACTAGTAATCTTATTGATATTCTCCATCTTGGCTAAAGGAAGCGAAAAATAACCAATTCCTGCAAACATATCAACTGCATCCGATATCCTAAGATTTTTCAAATTGTTTAAGCCTCTTTCAACAACATTCCCTTTACTGAACATTATTGATGAGGGGTCAAATAGAAATATTGCCCCATTTTCCCGCATCCGTATCTCCCCAGATTTTCCATAAACTAGAGTCATCCTTGGCTTCCTTTCTTGATTGGAAATTTTGTCTGAGACAAGATATACCTGTTGTCCCAGGTGATTTATTACTATTTCCTTTGCAACAATTTCGATTCCATCAAAATACCGGTTAAAAACAATTGCGTTTCCCAATCTTTCCCATCCAATCCTTCTATTGTTAATTCCGTTTCTATTCAAGATCTCCCTGATGCCAATACTTGCCTTTCTTGATGGCATATCATATTCCTCGATTCTGACCTCCATAGTTTTGAGAATTATATTCTCTGGAACATATTTGAGCGGGACTATAATCTCCACTCCCTTTGGGACAATCTTCAAAGTCTTATCGATATAGTCCCTCTTCAGTCCATAATTGATGAATTTTGGTGCTTCTAATTTCGGGACCACAGCACAGGGAACTCTCACAGGACGGTGATAATGAGATTCGTTATTTAACTTCTCAATTTTTTAGGAAAGAATAAAACACAGTTACAGATTAGGAGATGTGTCATCGGATAAACTTTTCAAAAGGGCTGAAAAACTATTTCCCGGTGGAGTAAACTCACCCGTAAGGTTTTTTCTTCCAAACCCGGTATTTTTCTCTAAAGCTTCAGGATCCAGAATCTTTGATGTGGAAGGAAAAGAGTATCTGGATTTTTGCATGGGTTTCGGAGTAAATTTTGCGGGCTATTCCAACGCTTCAATTACTGAAGAGTTGATGTACCTGTTAGGAAATGGTGTTCCGGAAGGTGTTCCAAGTGAGACTGAAGTAGAACTTGGGGAAACAATTACCAAAGCGGTCAAGTCAGTTGAGATGCTTAGGTTCACTAACTCTGGAACAGAAGCCACAATGCATGCTATCAGGCTGGCAAGGGCATACACAAACAGAAAACTCATTGTTAAAATGAATGCGGGTTTTCACGGTGCCCACGATTATGCTCTTGTGGAAGCTGGTAGCGGGGCACTAAATTTTGGAACTCCATCCAGTCCAGGCATACCTGAGGAGGTTTCAGGCACAGTTCTTATTGGGGAATTTAACCACGAAGAAAATATAGAGGAACTTTTTCGCATGCACGGGAACGAGATAGCAGCGGTGATAATTGAACCGATTATGGGAAATTTGGGAGTGATACAGCCAAAGAAGGGATTCTTGGAATTTTTGAGGGAAATAACCACCAGATACGGTTCTCTCTTGATCTTTGACGAAGTGATCACAGGATTCAGATTTCATTTTGGGGCATATCAGGACATGATAAATATTAAACCAGACATAACCACCATGGGTAAGATTATAGGAGGGGGCCTGCCGGTTGGCCTGTTCGGAGGAACAAGCGAAATAATGAAAAAGATCAGCCCATCCGGAAATGTGTACCAGTCTGGAACTTTCAACGCAAATCCCTATACCATGGCTGCAGGACTCGCAACCTTAAGATTTCTAAAGGAAAAAGATTATGAATATACCTTCAGACTGACAAACTGGATAGAGGACAAACTTACGCCCTATAAGGAATTTGGACTTCATGTAAACAAGGCATATAATATGTTTACAGTGTTCTTCAATACTGGGGAGGTTAGAGACTATAAATCCGCATTGAGATCAGACAAAGAGGCATTTATGAGGTTCTTCAGAAGTTGTTTAAATCATGGAATATATCTGTCTCCAGGGCAATTTGAGGCGAGCTTTGTAGGGATGGCCCACACCCCGGAAGAGGTTGAAAACGCTGTTTTCAAAATGGAGTATGTGTTGGAGTTTGATATGAATGAGGATAGGAACAAGGCGAAGTAAACTAGCATTAAAGCAAAGTGAGCTGTTCTCAGAAAGGGTTGGGGGTAGAAACACTCTTATTGGAATCAGTAGTGCAGGCGACATTGATAAAAGTAGTTCTCTGGAGGAGATAGGAGGAAGTGGACTTTTTGTTGATGTCCTGAATAAGGAAGTTCTAAAGGGAAACGTTGATTGTGCAGTACACAGTGCAAAGGACCTGCCAACCCGGATAGATGGGGACCTTGAAATCGCCTGTGTGTTTGAGTGGGAGAACTATCATGATGTAATGTTATGCAGGAACAATACCCCATTCAATGGGAAAGGCATTGTTGGAACATCTTCTCCCAGAAGAAGAGAACAAATTATGAGAGCTTATCCTGATGCAACTATAAAGAATATCAGGGGTAATGTCGACACAAGAATTAGAAAAATGAATGAGGGTGAATATGACTGCCTGATTATGTCAGAGGCCGGCCTGATTCGATTATATCCAGATATAAGAATGCAGATTCTGCCAGCAGAACAGTTCGTTCCATCTGCAAATCAGGGAATTATTGCTGTTGTAACAAGAAGAGACAGCAAATATTTGAAGGAATTAAAGTCATTAAGTGATCCGGTGGCATCTAGAAGAATGGAGATGGAACGGGCGGCATCAATGGAATTGAATGTTGGATGCTCAGAGCCTACAGGAATATTTTTCGACCCACAGAGCAATATTTTGTATCTGGATATTAGTAACGGGAGAAAACACGTTTCTGTTAAGGCATCGGCCAGGAATATAGCGGATGTGAAAATCATAGCGCTGGGAGCAAAGCAAAAGATGCAAAGATGATAATATATTCGTTCAGACCGGATGAAAAATTTCAAAATCTTGAACTGACCAACTACAAACTGATCAATATACCTCTCACCAAAACTGTTCCAATCACTCCAAGAAATTTTCCAGATCTGGACCAATTTGACGGAATTGCTTTTTTAAGTTCTTCA
Source organism: Thermoplasmata archaeon (assembly GCA_021806345.1). The sequence continues at coordinate 8,893 of JAJZXP010000349.1, forward strand.
GCCGCAAAATACTTCCTGGCTATTTTTGACGGGAGTGAATCAGAAAGAATGAAGATCTTCTCAATTGGAAACAAAACATCTGAAATTTTAAGAAGTAGATTTCAGAAAATTATAGAACCAAGAATTCATGATTCAGATGGACTCTGTGCAGTAATAGCTAATGCGGGATGCAGGAATATTCTCGTGCCGAGAGGTGAAATCCATGATAGTAGATTTGAAGAGACCCTTGGAAAATATTCCATAAAAGCAATTGAAATGACTGTCTATTCCTATGAAAAGGGTGAAGGGCAAAAATTTTTAGGAACAAGAGAGATGAAAAAGGATGGATCAATATTTGTGTTTACATCGTCATTGGAGGTGAATATTTTTAAGAATTTAACAGGAAACGCCTATAGTAAGGCTAAAGTTTTCGCAATCGGCCCAACAACGAAAAAAACCCTCGAAACTAATGGTTTTAGAAATATTTTAGGAGTTGGAAATGGAGACTTTGAAAACTTAATTAGAAAAATAGATGAACATAGCGGGGAATGGATTTGAACCATCGATCTACGGGTTATGAGCCCGTCGGGATTTCCTAACTACCCCACCCCGCTTTTCTGGGATATGGAATCGTGCAATATATATGTTCCGTGGAATCCAAAGGATCACCATATCCCTTAGGTTATTGATCCAATTTTTTATCTCATAAAAATTGTAACCGACTGGAGAGTTATGCAGTTACAGAATGTTAAGTTCAGGCAAGGAATTTTTAGGCACGAAACATCATGTCATAAACATGAATTTCAATTTTACAAATATTAAAATATGACGTTACCGATTATGCTAGCATATGGATAGAAAACTAGTTTATGGAAGTGCGGCCGTCATAATTGTGATTGTCCTGATAGTTTCAATTGTGTTTGTGGTGCCCATGTTTGAGAAGCCCAAGAAGGAACTGGTTCTAGCCACCTATGAGAAAGCTTCCAGCACTGACCTTTTAAATAATAGCCAGAATCACGTCTATTTTATTTCTTGGATTGGTTGCCCGGTAGGTGCCGACAATTCATGGGTTCTGTATAGTTTGCTTAACCAGACAACAAATGGAAATGCAAGTAAAGATGTCATTCTCCATGAATCCATTGCGCATACACCAGGACTTCTATTTTTGAAAGGTAGCTCATATGATAATCTGATGGAGAATATTTCATTCAAATGCGCAGGAGTCCCATTTTTATTCACTTCAATCTATATGTACAATCAAACTTTGAAAGGTACCGTCTACAATCAAAGCATAGGTAGCAACAGTAGCGACAAAATAAATGCAGGACTTGCTGTTCTAAAATCAAACCTTCCAGCAAGTGTCTATAATTTGGCAAAGGAGTATCAGACTGTCATTCCGGAGAAAAACCAAACCAAATCAATAGCAGAACTTTCGGGGCATCTGGTGACCATGGTCATATTAACCGGACCAGACGGCACTTATGTGCATTTTTGGTTCATGTACCCTTCCTTTGGGTCTACAGTTTCCCCCTTAACTGTCTTCCAGCAGTATAGAACATATGATGGTGGTATAATCATCAATGCGGAAAGTCCTCTCCTAAAGGCTCTCGGCGGAGCTAATGTAGCTTGTGCGTGATTTTGGGAGGGAAAAATAAAAATTTTTTATCTGAAAGACTCAGACAATTTTTCACTTTTCATTTCCCTTGCATTTTTCTCGAGGAAAGAATAGACCGATCTTTGCTTCTTCCCGGAAATAAGCATTTCTACAGCTTCAAGAGCGTATTTCATAGACACGAAGTCTCCAATTATTGATACTGTGTCTCCATATACAGAAATAAAGCACTCAGTAATTTCCTCTATTAGAGTCCTCGTTTTTCCCTGTGTTCCAATTATCCTTCCCTTGATCTGGTTAATCCTACTGGAACCTTTTTTTGCCACTTCCCTCAATGAGAGCACGTTCAATTGAAATCCCTCATTATAGAGAAAAAGTGCTTTTTCTGGATTAAACCCCCTGCCAATCGCCTTTACCACTTCCTGGGTTATAGCAAACTTTAGTGCATCAGTAATGGTGTCTCCAATTACTGTTACGTCACCCTCGTCAGAGTCTACTTCCAGATTACATCCTGAAATATTTTCGATTGAAGATTTAGTTGTACCATCCTTTCCAACCAGCACTCCTATCCTTTCTTTTGGAATTCTTATATTTGCTATCATTTCCTCTTCATCACTCATTACTTTCACCTGGCATTATTGGTTTAAGGTTTTCAGGAATATCCACCTGATTCCTTTTTGCGAAATTTAGAATATTATTCATGTCCCTTTTTAGAAACTCCTTGGCCATTGGATGCTCGCATGATACTGCCTGACCCATGTCTATGAGGTAAGCTTTTTTCCGGTAGCATAAAATATTGTATTCGCTAAGATCGGAATGGACAAGTTTGGCTTTCTCTACCATTCTCTTGTACTGCTCCATTGCATCCAATAGATAATGCTCGAGTTCGGATGATTCAACATCCTTTAACTTAAGACCGGATTTCGATTTTGTTCCTATGTATTTCATCAGTAACAGATTATTTAGTACGCCAAAGGGTTCTGGGACCCTTACTCCCACCTCCTTGGATTGTGTGAGATTTGCATACTCCTTTCTTACCCACAAATTCACTAAACTTCCCCTGGATTTTCTTTGATTTGCAAAACGCGGATCGCCGTCAATGTATTCACCAATTCTTTGAAATCTTAAAGTTGATGTCTTAAAAACTTTTAGAACCAGGAGTCCCTTTTTGCCCTGAACTCTGAAAACCACGGATTCTTTCCCTGATGATATGGGAAAGTCCATCATTTTAATGTCAAACTGTTTAAAAATGTTGTAAATGTTATCAAGGGTTCTCTTGTCAAAAACTAAACCTTCTGTCTTCCTCGAGAGAAAATCGGAGAACGCAAACTCATTACTTTCGATCAGTTGCTTTAAAGCACTTTTTTCATCCATATTGGTTACTTAAAAATATTAATAAGCTCTGGAAGGGCTGAATTTCTGCTCAGGTAGTTTGCCTGTGTTTTGGTGTATCTGTATACAATATCTGCCTTTTCTGTCTGGAACTGCCATGGTTTCACAATAACCAGATCATTCTCTCTTATCCACATTCTTTTCTTCATCTTTCCTGGAATCCTCGTGGTCCTGGTATATCCGTCTTCGCACATCACTGAAAGATGCGATCCCCCAGATAGCTTCTCCACTATACCGTACAGTTCCCCTTTCCTCTTATTTGGGACTATAACCCTTGTAATATTTTCCTCTTCTTCATTAGTTTCCGGCATTTATACCTCACATTGTTTGATGATATCCCATTGTTATTCGATATATTTACTTTGCACTGGAATAATCTGTATCCTTAAGTGATTGGGAGTTTCTATTTCATTGATAATTTAATAACAATTAACTGTACACGATCTGAACAAAAATTTGAGTTCTTATTCGATTTTCACAATCAAAATAATTCTACTGTGGCTGCTTGATGCCAAAGTTTCTGATTTCGTAGAATCTTGATACTACTTCCTTCATCAATTTGACATTTCTTCCTTCCTTTCCTATGGCTTTACCAACTTCATTGGGATCGACACCTACCTGAATGTCCATAGGACCTTGTTTCCAATATATGTCAATCTCCTTTACCCCATACCTGAAATAAAGGTTTCGAATGAATACTAGGATATCTTTGGAAAATTCTGCGACAAGAATGTGCTTGTTTATTTTTTCCTTTAATGTTGCTATGACATTTGGGTTTCTCTGGAACATCTCTGATAACTTTCGTTCTGGAACAATGAATATTACCATGTCCTCATTTTCCATGCATTCTTTGATTTCGACACGACCAACCTTTTCAAAAAGGTTTCTGTACTCCATAATTCTATTATCGATAACCACCCCTTTTGATGCCATCTTAATCGCTCCTGGCTGGTCTGTTTCCCTTATACACTAAATTAACTGCTCCCGTTCCAAGTGTTATTGGCTGTCCCACAATAATATTTTCAGCAACCCCGGTAAGAGTGTCAGTTTCTCCGACAATTCCTGCTCTCATCAGGTGTTTGACTGTTATTTCAAATGCAGCTCTTGCAAGTACGCTACTCTTTCTTCCTGAAATTCCCTGCCTGCCAACAGCTCTTACTCCACCCTCAAATGTCATCATATCGGCTACAACCATAAGGTGCCTCTCATCTACTTCCAGAGACTGTTCCTTCAATGTGTCTCTTGATTCTCTTAGAATGGCATTTCTGGCTGCTTCAATTCCAAGTACATTCGCAATTTCCACTATATCGTTGGTTGTGGTTCTCACTGAATCGACTTCATCAATCTCCAGTACCTGTCTCAGATTAGAACCCTGAGTTTGTAACTTAAAGGTGCCGTCTCTTTCCTTAACCGCCACTGCCCTTTTGATTCCAGACAGACCCTTTATATTGACAACTTTTAAAGATTCCTGTAGCTGGTATAACCTCTTGAATGAATCCTGTTGAGCCTTAACTTCTATGCCACTTGCTTGTTCGGCTGTAGATGGCTTCTGATTGATGGTTATTCCCTTTATTGCATTTAACGCATTCAAAATGTCCTCTTCCTTGATTCTTCTCCGTTCCATCAATTTCTGGCTTGGACGAATGGTTACCTTCATTTCGTCTGTGTCGGTTGCAATATCCGCCACATCAAGAATACTTGTATTTTCAATATCCTTGATTACTCTGCTTACCGCATCCTCGTCCTTTGCAAATTCATCCTTCAGGTAAATATCCATAGACGGCGTTGATGGCGTTCTTCTTGCGTCCACAATTTCAATAATCCTTGGCAGACCAAGCGTAACATCCACTTCTTTCACCCCTGCGTAGTGGAATGTTCTCATTGTCATTTGCGTTCCCGGTTCACCAATACTCTGTGCTGCAATAATACCAACCGCCTCAAAAGGATCTATTTGCCTTTCCTTAAGTTCTTCCTCAACCCTTGAGAGAATTTTTTTGAAGAAGTCATTTCCCCTTTCCTTTTTCACTCTTACAAGAGATTCAGAAACATTCAGTGGAAGGATGATCCCTTTTTCCTTCTCAGAAATTACGAGTTCCATGACATCTGGATCAATTGCACTTGAATATTGATCTTTTTGAGTAATTTTGACTTTTTCAAGTATTGCTTCGTATGGACCATCAATTGAATCTAATTTTTTCCTTCCAAACTTAAAATCAGTGGAATGAATTGGAACAGGTAGCTCCTTTAAAGATTCCAATAGCAGTTTGGTCTTCAATCCTGTTTTTTTCTTCAGAACTTCCTCTATATTTTCTTCTGGTGCCTTCTTTTTTCCCTTCTTTTTTGGAACAGTTTCTTCCTCCAGATGAACTATTGCCTTTATTTTTGAATAATATAAAACCTTCTTTTTGTCCACACTGATATATGCTTCGTTAACATCACTTGATACTGGAAAATCTACAACATAATAGAAATTCTCCTTTCCAGCAATTGACTGCATTTTAGCTTTCTGGTCTTTCCAAACTAAAGATTTCATCAGTTACCACCATTCTCCACATCAAAAATGATGTAGTCAAGATCCAGTGATTCGCCTCCTTCACTTCTTGTGGGATCCACGCCATCATCTCCATATTTGAATTGAACAATTTCGCCAATTGTGTCTGTTACCTGTCTGTTTTCGTTGACCTTAAGGTCTTCAAATGCGTTGATAAGCCTCCTCTGCATATAACCGCTTCTGGATGTCCTTACTGCTGTATCCACTAACCCCTCTCTTCCTCCTACACTGTGGAGGAAGTATTCCAATGGGTTGAGACCCGTCTTATAGGATGATTTAACGAACCCTCTGGAGTCTGCCCCCAGATCATCCTTCTTAAAGTGCGTGAGTGTCCTTTTATCATAACCCCTGTTAAGCCTTTGACCTCTCACAGACTGCTGCCCGACCATACCTGCAACCTCAGATATGTTAAGCATCTTTGCCCTTGCACCTGATCTGGCCATTGTTACAGATGGATTGTCAAGACCAAGATATTGGGATGCTATCTTTCCAGATTGATCCCTTGCGAAACCAGTTACCCTCATTATTTCTTCCTCAAGAGTTTCTTCCACTGATTTTCCTTCCCTCGGTGACAATCGTTCTTCCTTGTATTGAAGCACGTAATCATCGACATCTTTCTCTGTTTTCTTTGTTATATCCTTGATTTCCCCGATAGCAGATTCAGGGATATCATAATCTGCTATCCCAGTGGAGAATCCGCGATAGCTGATGAAGGCAACTGCAAGCCTTGTCATTCTATCTATGAAGTTTGAGGCCTCCTTTGGACCGAATTTCCTGTATACTTTGTCGATTATTTTCCCTGCGAATGGGGAGATAGCAGTCTCGTCAATTGTTCCGTGAATCATTTTTCCGTCCACGATCACGACATCAACATCTTCCTGATCAGTCTCATATTCACTGTAGAATTTTCCATCTTCCTTTTTCTTTGCACCTGACGAGAGTTTGCTCCTGAATTTTAAATTCAACCCTTTTGGAAGTATTGCGGAGAAAACATCCCTTCCACTGTACAATTTCTCACCATTCACAACCTTGGTTGGTTGAATCGTAATATCCAGAGGAAGGTAGCTCATAACATGAAGGGCCAATTTTTCGCTAAACATGGGATTGCCGTGGGTCAGAAGAAATAGAGAGGTGACGTGGTCGTGAATACCTCCGATAATTGGACCGCCGTATCTCGGGGACATAATCTGTTCCTGAACTTTCATGATTATTCTTGCTTCTGCCCTGCTTTCTTCCTTTTGCAACACATGCAGGTTCATTTCGTCACCATCAAAATCTGCATTGTATGGTGTGCATACTGCAAGATTGAATCTGAAGGTCTGTCCATTTAATATTCTCACTGTATGACCCATCATTGACATCCTATGCAAAGATGGCTGCCTGTTGAACAAGACAATATCTCCTTCAGATAATTGCCTTTCCACTGTCCATCCAATATCAATCTTGGTACTGTTATCCTCTGCGTTCATATCCGTAATTTTTATTCTACGTGCGTCCGGTCTGAGGATATAGTTAACCCCGGATTCATAATTTCCATTCTCCTTCTTTGGATTTGGACCTCTCTTTACCCATTCTCTCATAACATCAATATTGAATTGGTTAATTGTGACTGGCACGGTCAGCTCCCTTGCAGCTTTTTCTGGAATACCGACCTCGTTTATTGACAAGAATGGCTCTGGAGAGATGACTGTCCTTGCTGAGAAGTTAACCCTTTTACCCGAGAGATTTGACCTGAATCTGCCCTCTTTTCCCTTCATCCTTTGCACAAGGGTTTTCAGCGGTCTTCCTGACCTGTGTCTTGCAGGAGGGATTCCAGCAGTCTGGTTGTCAAAATATGTGGTCACGTGAAATTGGAGCAAATCCCATAAATCCTCAATGATCAATTGTGGAGAACCGTTATCTCTGCTTTCCCTGAGTCTCTGTGAGATTCTTATTATATCAACAAGTTTGTGTGTAAGATCATCCTCACTTCTTTCTCCTGTCTCAAGTGTAATGGATGGTCTCACATTGATAGGGGGCACAGGCAGTGCAGTTAATATCATCCATTCAGGTCTTACAAAGTCTTTGTTTAAGCCAAAAAATATAAGATCATCATTAGGTATTTTTTCCAATCTTTCTCTTATTTCCTTTGGAGTGATCTTTCTTTCCGCAGCTCCACCTGATTTGGAACCCTCCCTGAATGTTGTAGGCTTGTCAAGAATCACACTAAAGTTCTTGAATCCGCAGTGTGGACATACTTCTCTCTTTATTGCTTGATCCAGGTTTTTCTTTATAATAATAGTTAAAACTTCCGGATCAAAGTCCTCCAGCTTCTTTTCTGTTAGCTTCTTGTGATAGGCAACCATTTCGTCGTCTGTTAACTTTATACGGCTGCAGCTCTTGCATGTTCCATCCAGGAACATTTTGATTTCTTTTACGAATCCCACTTGAACAACCGGCATTGCTAAATCAATATGACCAAAGTGCCCGGGACATTCGTCCACTTTTCCTGAACATGTTGCACACTTGAGACCAGGTTCAATGACACCCATGTGAAGGTCCATCAAACCTCTCTCAATTGGATATCCGTCATCGTCATAAGTGTCCGCGGTTATGACTCTAACCTGAGACATCTTCCTGATTTCATCTGGAGATAGTATTGCAAACTGAATGTTGTTAATTCTCTTAGAAATAAAACTGTTCATTTTAGATCACCTAAAATTAATCTCATCATAACACCCATTGACATCAATTCATCCCTCATGAGCTTAAATGCGTAACTTGTCTCCACCGGATGTATGTTTCCTGTGTTGCCGCATACAGGGCACCTTAAACTATTTTTTCGCCTGTCCATAATCGCAATATGACCACAGGACTGGTTTCCGCAGACATACAAAATAGTACCATCACTCTGATCAAGCAACCTGTCTTTGATCACCATTGCTGCACCATGTGCAATAAGAGTGTCTCTTTCCATTTCACCAAATCTGAGACCACCCTGCCTTGATCTTCCTTCGGTTGGCTGCCTAGTGAGTATCTGCACAGGACCCCTTGATCTTGCGTGAAATTTACCTGCAACCATATGATGCAGTTTCTGGTAATATATAACTCCCGTAAAAATCTGAGCCTCAAGTTTCTTTCCCGTAACACCGTCATACATTGTTTCTGTGGAGTCGTAGCTGAAACCAAACTTTAGCAGTTCTTCCCTGAGGGACTGTTCGGACTCACCCTTGAAGATTGTTCCGTCTACCTCATTTCCTCTCATTGATCCAACTTTTCCCCCTATCATTTCAAGTATGTGCCCAATGGTCATTCTTGAAGGAATTGCATGTGGATTGATTATAATATCAGGTATAATTCCAGACTCGGTAAAAGGAAGGTCTTCTTGAGACATTAAAGCTCCAATAACTCCCTTCTGCCCATGCCTAGATGCGAATTTGTCGCCAAGTTCTGGAATCCTGTCGCTTCTCACCCTGATTTTTACGATCTTGCTGTTGCTCTCTGAAACAGTCAGGATTACGTTGTCTACATACCCTTTTTCATTGGGTCTCATTGTGATAGATGACTCTCTTCTCTTTTGAGGTCCAAGCCTCTCGTTGCCTTCTTCCAAGAATCTGGGCGGTGAAGTTTTGCCCACAAGCACGTCAGATCCATCAACAAATGATTCTGGATTGATTATTCCGTCCTGATCCAGATTCATATAGAAATTTTCCATCCTGGCGCCCATTACATCGTGAGTTGGGATTTCAAATCTATCTTCCTGGCCACCCGGGTATCTTCTCTCTTCTGCAGTATAAGTCCTGAAGAAATTGCTTCTTCCTAATCCTCTTTCTACTGAGGATTTATTAAAGACTATTGCGTCGTGTATGTTATATCCCTGGTATGATACAATGGCAACTACAAAATTTTGACCTGCAGGTCTCTTGTCATAATGCACATAGTCCATTACCTGGGTTTTCACCAGAGGTTTTTGTGGATAATGCATGAAGTGACCTCTTGTATCTGTTCGAAGCCTGAAATTGGTTGCAGATAATCCCAGTGACTGTTTCGTCATGGCTGATGCCATTGTTACCCTTGGTGAAGAGTTGTGCTCAGGATATGGTATCATTGATGCAGTAACACCGAGAATCATAGAAGGATCGATTTCAAGATGAGTGTGATCCTTTGATAATAATGATTCTCCATCAAATTCTTTCCCACATCTCTGGCACATTAATCGTATGTAATCGTCTCCCTGATTTACCCAGTCAACTATTCCCCTGTATAGAAGGGTGGAACATCTTGGGCACCTTTCCGGAAAGTCATATGGGTAAAGTGAAATGTACAGATTCTCTTCCTCCTCTGCGTCAATCCATTCCAGTGACCCATTGACCGAGAGGTCGCTTAATTCCATATCACCCAGCCTAAGTTTTTCAAGCTGTTCTCTAGTTACCTTTACCTTTCCATCTTCAACCACTAGCAGAGGTCTTCTTATTCGCCCCCTGTCGCAGTTGATGATGACTTCATTTGTTGAGTCGTCAAATCTAACATTTACCTCTGAAGAAACTTCTCCCTTTCTTCTCGCATTTCTTATGTCTCTGACTAGTTTTTCTGATTCCTTATGGTAACCTATCAAATCTCCGTTGACGTATACTCTCCCCTTGTCTTCTTCTTCCGTTGTGGGTTCAATTATTCCGTTTAAATTTAAAAATTCAATAACATCGATATCATCAACACCCTCAGATATGTTCATCAGGAGGGCAGCATTCTTGACCAATCCACAATTTTGACCCTCAGGAGTCTCGTTGGGGCAGATTCTTCCCCACTGTGTTGGATGCAGATCTCTTGCTTCAAAATGTGGTTGAGATCTGGTAAGTGGTGAAATAATTCTTCTAAGATGGCTGAGAGTACTGACATTTGAAACCCTGTCTAGCAACTGGGATACCCCAGTCTTTCCACCTATCCAGTTTCCTGTTGACATTGCATGCAGAATCTTCTGGGTTAAAAGATCCTGCCTCACTGCGGCTTTAATTCTTAAACCCTTTCTTCTGTTATATGTTTTTTCTAGCTGGTATTTGAGATCCTTGACAACAGACTGAAATGCGTTTCTGAACAGTTCATCCATTAGGTCACCTGCTAGTTTCACCCTCTTGTTTGAAAGATGGTCTTTGTCATCTTCCTTTCTTATTCCTAAATTCAGTTCAAGTAGTGATCTGGCCATTCTCCCTAAATAAAGTGCTTTTTTGAATCTATCATCCAATTTATCCCCTAGATGTGGTAAAAGGGAATGATCTATGATCTGTGAAATTTTCTTTTCCCTGAAGTCCTTCGCCTGACCAGCTGCGAATCTTTTCTCAAGGTAGTTAATTGCATCTTCTGTAGTTATTACTCCGTTGTTTGGGTGTATTTTCGGATCCCTCGCTGATTCGATGTTAAAATACACAATTGGGTTCATCCTGATGTCAGAAACTATTGCATCATGTATTTCATTGTCCTTTGGCATCCCTAGGGCTTTCATCAGAATTACCAGTGGAATGGATCCCGGAACGCTAGGAATTGTTACGTTTATATCTCCGTCCCTGCTCTTTTCCAGAGCGGTCATTGCCCTGTAGCCACCAGCCTGTGAGAAAACTTTAGCTATTTCCACCTGAGTTTCGTACTTCTCCTCTTTCTCCACAAGAATTTTATTTGGGGCTAGATCTTCCAATGAAACTATTACTCTTTCGCTTCCCCCGATGATGAAGTATCCCCCAGAGTCAGTTGGGTCTTCCCCAACATACTGCAGTTTTTCCTTTCTTGTTCCATTTATTGGTGCATTGTTTTTTTCCCCGTTTGTCTTCTCGATATACCTGTCAAGATTAGAACCATAAAGCGTGCATACCTTAGTTCTAACCATGACTGGCATTTCCCCTATTTTGATAGTGTCCGGTTCCCTTTCAATTCCATCTTCCACGACTCTTAGCTTGAGATAAATTGGAGCGGTATAGTTTAGGTCTCTTATTCTAGCCTCCTGTGGCGTGATTTGATTCACTGCCCCTGAGGCTTCCTTTATTTCTGGCTGCTCCACTCTTATTGTCATGTCGCCAACGTATTTGCCCCTCTCTTTCTGCCTTCCGAAATAAATCTTGATTTCCCTGCCCGCAGTCTTGGTCTTATCTAAAACAATAACCCCTGGTTCTTCCTCATCTGATAGTCGAGTTTCGTCAACTATCCTTTGCATCAGGCTATCTGTATTATCCGGGGAGGCCACAAAGACATTCATAGACTCAATTTGGTGATTTACAATACTTTCATTTTTAAAAAACGATTCAATAATTTCCTTCATTTAAAAACCTCATTTGTTGTTACCCTAAAATATTCAGTCATTCCCACAGTTGGGTTTTTCCTCACAATTCTTATAATTCTATTTGCCCCTATTTCGCCATGAATTTCCATGAGGGCTTTTACCGCTGGGTCAGTAAGATTTATTTTTGGCAGCATATTTTTCTCAGTTTTAAGTGATTTAAGAATTTGGGCCTCATCCTTTTTTTCTACTAAATAATGTTCCGGTACTAATTCGTGGTGCAACACGTTAAACTTACTCATTTTATCCCTCCTAAACGGGCCCAAGGGGATTCGAACCCCTGACCCTCTGGTTAAAAGCCAGATGCTCTACCTAGCTGAGCTATGGGCCCCCTTAATCGCAGGGGATGGAAATAGTTTCTTGCAATATAAACATTCTTTATGTTAGCCAAAACAAGACGCTGGGGGACCACGGAAAACTCGGATAAGTTTAACATCTGCACCTTTAAACCTTTTAAACAGTCTTAGGTATAGTTCCAAAGAATAAAAGTTTATCTGATTAAGACGGATAAAAATTTGGCGCAATAAACATGAAATGTCCATGAATATATTATAAAGACCATAATCTCCTCGAATGAATGGAAAAATAAGAACTGATCTATTGATTACCGGGAAAGAAGAACAGAAGAAATCGGTATTCTCAGTAAACTATATGCAAAAAAATGTTGACCCACTTATAAATTTTCATGAATTCGCCTACGGAAACTGGCTGAAGAACAATCCGATTCCGGGAGATAAGTACAGATGGTCAGCTTCAGATGAACTTGATGCCAGGAACCTCTATCTGCTGGGTAAGATTCTCGAGGAAGCCAGTGATCATTTTCAGGAGAATTCTATAAAAGGACAGTTGGGAAGATTCTACATTTCGGCCATGAATTTAGAAAAACATGAAGAGTTAGGAACTCACCCAATAAAACAATTAATGACTTTGGTCGACAGCATCGAAGACCAGGATAGTGTGTATAACTTAATTCCTGCTTTCCACAAAAAGGGGATTATGACGCTATTTTCCCAGGAAACATTTGGAGATCTCAAGAATAGCTCAAAATATGCATTTTATCTCTCGCAAGGGGGTATATCAATGCCCAGTAGGGATTACTATGAAAAAGAGGAATTTAATGAAATTAGAACCAAGTTCACCAATCACGTGGATAGGATGTTCAAATTATTTGGAGAATCGGGAGGGGAACACAATGACTTGGGAAAGCGGGTCTTGAAACTGGAAACAGCGATTGCAAAAAACAGCAGATATCCCGAAGAACTTAGAGACCCTGAAAGAAATTACAATAAAACCACGGTCAGTTCAATAGATGAATTTACTGGAAGCAAAAGATTTGCGGATTATTTGAAAGAAATGGGCTTGGGGAAAATGGATTACCTAATAGTTGGTCAGCCGGAATTTTTCAAAAACTTAGTGGATATGCTGAGGGAAGTTCCAGTTAATGATTGGAAAATTTACATAAAATGGAGGGTTATTCACGCCTGTTCTCCTTACCTCACGGGTGAAATTGAAAGGGAGAATTTTGAATTCTACCAGAAAGCATTGCTCGGACAGAAAGAAATGGAAAGAAAGTGGAAGAAAATAACCAAGTTGACAGATCATCTTTTTGGAGAGGCACTAGGAAAGCTGTACGTGGATAAGTATTTCGGGGAAGAGTCCAAGGCGAGAATGGAACAGATGGTTGATGACTTAAAGGAGGTTTTTAAGGCTAGAATAGAAAATCTGGATTGGATGGGACAGGAAACCAAGGAGAAGGCACTTGAAAAATTTAGCAGATTTAGGGCTAAAATAGGATATCCTTCCAAATTCATCGATTATTCTCAGGTTGAAGTTAAAGATGATGATTTCTTTGGAAATGTAATGCGTGCGGCAGAATTTGAAATTAACAGAAATCTGTCAAGAGTTGGGAAGGATGTGGACAGGGAACTGTGGGAAATGACACCACCGACAGTTAACGCATATTTCTCACCGACTGACAATGAAATCGTGTTTCCTGCAGGAATCCTTCAGCCTCCATTTTTTGATCCCGATATGGATGACGCTGTCAACTATGGAGCAACAGGCGGAACAATAGCACATGAAATAACCCACGGGTTTGACGATGAGGGTAGGAAATTTGACAAAGACGGTAACCTTGGAGATTGGTGGACAGAGGAAGACAAGGTAAAATTTGAAGAAAAGGCAAACAGTGTTGTCAAACTTTACTCATCTTACGATGCAATTCCCGGTGTTAAGATAAATGGAAAACTAACCCTTGGAGAGAATATCGCCGACCTTGGTGGCATAACAATTGCTCTTGAAGCTTTAAAAATGAGACTCAAGAAGAACCCGGAAATGAATAAGAGGATCAATGGGTTAACACCAATTCAAAGATTCTTTTTAGGATGGGCTCAGGGCTGGAGGACTAATTCTACGGATGAATATGTAAAAATGCAGGTATCAAGGGATCCGCATTCCCCAGACAACATCAGGGCAGATCTTCCCTGCATGGTCTGTGATGATTTTGAGGAGGCTTTCAGGGAATTTTCAAATAGCGGTAAGTGTGAGGTACCCAGAATACTGATATGGTAAATTTTTGCCATTTTGCAATATTTAAAGTCTTTAAGATTAGAGAAATTTTCTATTTTCCATCTCATAAACGATAATTCCATGACAACCTGATAAAAAACACAGCAATTTATGCCATTATATGTAAATAATTCGCGATTTACCCCACTATTTACTCAATTATTTACTAATTTTTGTACAAGATTGATAGCCCACGCTATACCTATATGATTTTCATTGCATGTATGTTTTGTGCGAAGCATGCAAACATGAACTTAACCCCGATTCTTCTTCCTGCTGTAACCATCACATGTGAAAAATGAAATGCAGTGACATGTGCATTCAACGGAATTGCTCCAGAAGGTCTGGTATTGAGGGTAGACAAGGGTCCTCAGTATGTGCCCAGTGATTTCAGTAAGAAATTGATTTCAGATCCCGAATTCCGGTCGAAATACAGGGAGCACATCGAAAGCATGAAAAAAGGGGATTCTTAAGAATGAAAAAAACACAAAAGATGGAGGTGGAAGAAATTGGGATCTTATGAAGCGGAAAAGTGTTCCAGCTTTTGCTGGGTCGGATAGATGATCTTACAGAAAGTAAAATCAAATCAATGCGAATAAGAGCAAAGAATGAATCAAAGGCGAAAAGTATTAAGGATAAAATAAGGATAATAATGGAGAATCGGAAAAGGGGACTGCCTAAGGACTTTTTTCATTGAAGGTCACTCATAGACCAACATGAGTGTTTCATGAATAAAAGTTACGATATTTAAGAGGGGGTTCTGGAAATTCTCCTAATTAAATAAGCACTACAAAGCGTATACATGTTTCGATAGGATGAACAAATATCGGGTTTTAAGGTCGTAGTGAATGAAACTAATTTGAAAGATAGGTAATTAAATAAACATTGACTAAATATTACTTGTGATAGATTTAGGAGGGCCGAACTTGATTGAAAAATAAAACTGGACTAATGATCCTTCAATTCAGCATTGCATTGATCCTAGTTCTATCATTCAACGCCGCCCCCTTAGTCACGGCTCACAGCTATAAGGTGAATTCTCAGCATTTTAATCTTTCTAACAAAACTAACAAACAAAATAATGTAATTTACAACTTTACCGAATTTGGTTTGTCTTATCCTCATATGAATTTTAACATTACAAATAAATCGAATTTTGATGCAAGTTTCTTCATAAAATCAGATAATTTCACTGGTGGATATTATCTAACTAACAATAATTCATTGGCTTGTTTCCAAGTAAAAAACCAAAGGTATAGGTGGCTCGCTAATGTCCCTTATCTCAATTATCAGTATATGGATTATAAAGGAGTTTATTACATTTTAATGCCATATTATAACTCCAAAGGAATCCTTTCCGAAATCGTAAGTTATGGAGCAAATTCTAATGGATACTTAGAATCATTTTATTACAACTTGCATACTCATAAATCATTCGTGGATACCGAAAAAGATTACATAACCTATTCTTCCAACCTACAATTGAATTACCTAGGAAATAACACATCCTCTGTAATATTTTGCAATGATAAAATGCTCATTTTTAATATTGTGGATAACAGTTTAGTAGGTTCATATCTACTACCTTTTTTTGAAGCGAATAACATTTATTATATCTCACAATGGAAGATATTTGTGAACATTCAGGCTACAAATTCGAATAAAGACGATGTTTACATATATTCTTTCAATGAAGATACAGTTCATTTAATTCAGCAATTAAATTATCTACCCTCCGGAACATTAGAGGTTGGTGGTGTCCCCGACATAGTGATTTATGGGACTGAGTTGTATTTTCAGGCACAGGGACCACGGGGAACGGGGTATTCAAATGTCATTCTTAACTTTTCGAAATCTAACCGGACTTTTTCCATTTTAAGTTCAAATTATAATTCTGGCAATTTGCCATCTGTTAACTTCAACCCACCTAATGACTATATCCCAATTATCACGCACAATGGTTTTTTGCCATTATTGCCAGGAGGATATTCCTCCCCTAATTCACTTTTCTATAATATTTTTGATAGCACTTATATAAATTCATCTAACCAGGATCAAAATGCAACTGAACTATTGAAAGACCTAGTTGGTTATTCAGGCAATGATATACATCAGGGTATTTCCTCATTCTCTTATAATTTTACTAACATGTCTGAATTGTGTATGCCTGACATTCTGCAACACAAGATGATCATTCTATTTCTGAGGAATCAAACAAACCTTGATGGCAATTTCAACGTTTCGGTTATTTCAAATATTGATAATTACAGCATAAATATTTCTGGTTGCAATTTTAAAATACTTAATTCATCAATCAAAAATGAATTTAAAACTAGTCTGCAGTGGGGATCATATAACTTTAGCCTTAAGTATTATGGCAAATATATAGTATCTCGTGAGATTCTAATCTATCAAAACAGCACAATTTGGTTCAATACATCAAAATTTGTGTTATTTTTTAAGGGAAATGGAATTAAACAATTTAGTGTAAATATTAATAATACAACAAGCACCACAAACAACGGAAGCATTATTATGCGTGTTTATGGGTTTGATTACAATTATACTGTGCGATATTTGAATAGGTCACTGAATGGGAGCGTGAATTTGAACCAAAACAGAACTATATTAATATCAAATCCCACAATATTAAACTATTCACTTTCTGTCGAGGCAAATCTAGCTAATTTTTCCTTTAGAATAAAGAACCAGGTTTTCAGTACGTCTAATGGGTCTGTTAGGATATACCTTGACAATGGTACCTACAATTACAGTGCCTACTCAAACAAATATAACAATATCTCTGGTGTTTTACTAGTAAATAAAAGCATCAAACTTTATTTAAATTTCACTTTGGAGAAAACCAACAAAACGAAGATAAATTTCCGTTACTTGGTTACATTCACGGAGGAAGGATTGCAGCTAGGAACTCTGTGGTCAGTAACAATGAACGGAAAGAAAGAAAATTCTACCTCTAGCGACATTTCTTTCATGCTTCCGAACGGAACCTATACTTTTGTCCTGGGAAATGACTCAAATTATACGGTATCAGCATTAAACAACACCATTGTTGTTAGAGGGGGCAATATTACAAAACAACTCAATTTTTCCATTAAATCGGAAATATCGCCTGTAAACAATTTGTTCAATCCCTATGTTTACGGATTTGGTATCTTTATTGTAAGTCTAGTTTCCGTTACCTTAATTTTAATTTATAGCTATAAGAAAAAAAGATCTCTTTAGCATTTGACTGATATATAAGGAATTATTTCATTCTATTATTATGTTAGTTAATGAATTATTCGCTATTGCAGTGGATCTTGAAAAATCATGGGGTGTCAGGGAAGTTAAATTTGATTGATCTGGAAAAAGACTTGACGTTTATATGGGAAGGATCTTGGAACTATTGTCATGTCCAGTATGTAGAAAACCGTGTATAGATTACGATTCCTTAGAGATAAGATCGAGACATCTGGACTTCTTTCAATATGAAGCATGCATACATGCAAGGATACCAAGAACAGACTAGGAAACGTTCTTACTAAAACAAGGTATAAGTAAACAATTTTGAAGTTACAGTATTTAGGGGCATAAACAAGAATGCCAGAATCAAAGAATAGTTTAAGAATGTAAGTTATCTAAACTTGCAGTTATATTATCCAAAAATCAGTAGAAATTTAATATTGAGAAACAATAACAACCGATCAGGATGAAAATAAACTACGAGGGGCAGGAGCGTAAATTTAAAGCAGTATGGTTTGAAGACGGAGCAGTTACGCTGATTGAACAAAGGAGTCTCCCGGATAAAGTGGAATTTTACAAGGCAAAGAATTCAGATGATATTGCATATTCCATAAAACAGATGGTCGTGAGAGGAGCTCCTGCAATTGGGGTTACCGCTGCCCTGGGATTGGCAATGGCTAAGAAAAATGGAGAGGACATGGATAAGGCTGTTGAAAAGATAAAATCTACTAGACCGACTGCGTACGATCTTTTCAAGGCAATTGAATTTATGAAAAAAAACAATTTTGATCTCAATGCAGCAGAAAGGTATAGCCAAGAGGTAAGTGGCAGATGCAAAAAGATAGGTGAATACGGAAATTCTTTGATTGGAAACAATTCAAGAATACTAACCCATTGCAATGCTGGTGCACTGGCCGTTGTTGACTGGGGAACTGCCCTGGCTCCAATGAGAGTTGCAAAAGAAGAGGGAAAGGATATATTTGTTTTTGTTGATGAAACGAGACCAAGGCTCCAGGGAGCAAGACTTACAGCCTGGGAACTTGGACAGGAGGGGATTGATCACGCAATTATAGCAGACAATGCTGCAGGATATTTTATGAAAAAAGGGGAGGTAGACCTGGTGATAGTTGGAGCGGACAGAATATGCGCCAATGGAGACTTTGCAAACAAGATCGGAACATATGAAAAGGCAGTTTTAGCAAAGGAAAACAAAGTTCCATTTTATGTTGCAGCACCTGGAACAACGTTCGATTTTAATATTAAAAATGGGGAGGAAATACCAATTGAAGAAAGAGGTGAGGAGGAAGTCCTGATCGTGAATGAGAAAAATATTGGGCCAAATACCAGCAAAGCAAGGAATCCAGCCTTTGATGTCACCCCTTCCAAATACGTAACGGCTTTCATAACTGAATATGGTCTTTTCGAA
>JAJZXP010000271.1 GCA_021806345.1 Thermoplasmata archaeon
TGTTCCATATTGATCCTCGTTTCTTAAATCCCAATCTGCTGGAAGTTCCTCCGCACCCTGGACATAAACTGGATTTATGCCCGTAAAGAAATAATCTGAACCTGAAAATTCTTCATTTCCATTTATTTCCTCCTCATGTACCAGTTGTTCTGCCTGATTTAAATCCTGTATTTTAACGTCTATTTCCTTATTCTGCAATACAATTTTCAATTGGAAGCTGACAGGAGACATTGTAAAATTCACCACCCTGGTCACGGAGAATTTCGAATTATCTCTTTTCTCTACATCTTCCCTGATGAAAACGACATTTGCTATCTTGCTTATAGTCTTACTGTATGAAGGAACCTCCAACTGTAAAATAGATGAACTTTTTTCCGCTATTTTTGGAATAATCATGCTCACCAATCTAAATTTTTCTCCCATCTTCTTGTTTCTTTCAATTCTGCTATTGAATCTTCTTAATTGTCTCATTTCTGACTTTAGAACCTTTTGAATTTCTTCAACAATTTCAGAAATGGGAGCAATAGCCTCCTTGGATTCTGAAACATAGGGTATCTTTGGTCCGAAAACATGAATCAGTATAATTGCAGGTCCGTAGGGTACCCCCTTTCCCTGCTTTTGCTCCATACCATACTGTCTCCAGTCAAGTCCTGAAATTGCCTCCGTGATTGCACATGATCCCGCTTGGAAAAGGAGCGGGACCTTATTCGCGAATCTGAGAATCCTGACTGCTTGGTCCACAGGGAGTTCGCCTCCATAAACCATTCCAATCTCCACTGAAAACGGATTTCCGTTGTGGATCTTTACCGAACCTGAAAGGGGCCTTCCATAAAATCCTGGTCTCTCCTGTCCATACACTGCAAGCATCCCCATTCTTATGAATTGTTCAGAGATAGGAGAAAGACATTCCGCAGAGGGCGGCATCAGTTTAGTTTGCCTGATCGCATCAATCATCCTTTCAGCCTCATTTCTTGAAAGCTGGTCTGGTGCCATATCTTCCTTAATGCCTGCTTTTTCAAGTATTTCATTTGCGGAATTGGTTGAAACCTTCGCAAATTCCTGAGTCAGCAATGAAACCATTGTATCGTAAATCCCTTCAGAACAAAGGGAAAGGAGCTCACCTATCTCAAGTCCGTAAGGATGTGGTTTGACTGGTTTTGAGGGCTTAGCAGGTTCCTCCAGAGTCCTCTTAAACTCGGTCTCTTTTCCATCTGGATCAATGAACAGTATTTTCGCATTTGGATTCACCACAGCAACCTCTTTGAGATATTCAACCACGGATTGCCTTCCTGTAACATATTTGCCCTTTGCTTTGATTGTTATTTCAGTACCGTGATCCTGATCCCAGATTATGGGTTCTTCTTTTTTGACGTCAGCCTTGTTATTTTTAACATCGATTCCAAGTTCGAAGAAGTACGCAACCGGATCCTCATTTCTCTTGGTCTTGATTCTGGAGTATTCACCAGTCGTTATCTGTCCATAAAGAATTGACGCTGTGATGCCCAGACCTTGCTGCCCTCTTGTCTGCCTCATCACGTGGAAACGTGACCCATAAAGCAGTTGACCGAATGCTTTCGGCACCTGTTCCCTTTCTATCCCAGGACCATTGTCCCTTACGGTGATTGAAAAAGATTCAGCAGAAATTTTTTCCATTCTCACAGATATTTCCGGAATAATGCTGTGTTCTTCGCATGCGTCAAGTGAATTGTCCACCGCTTCCTTTACCATTATAAACAATGCTCTTTGAAGTGAGTCAAACCCCAGTATATGCCTGTTTTTTTCAAAAAATTCTGAAATGGAAACCTGCTTGAATTGCTGTTTTCCTTTGGAAACCATGTCTTGCGAATGTCTGATAGAATATAATTTTTACCTGTATCTGCACAGTTTGTCCTGTACTCTTAATATAAGAAATCTCAAACTGAGCATAGTTGCTTACCGAAAGCCTGTTGCATGTGAATGAAAGGATTACTGGAAATAACCTAAGTCATCCTTCTTTTCCTTCTCTACCATTTCGTTTTGCATTTTGCCTGTGATATCAGAGAGATTCTTGCATCTTTCTTCCAAATCGGCATAGGAGATTTTCAGACTGGCCAGTTTAGCCAGTATTTTCAGTATTTCGAGAGATGCTTTAGGATCAGGGAAGTATCCCGATGTTTCCCCCATTAGGCAAGCCGCCTCAATATGGAAGAATTTGTATGCAAGACCAACGATGAGACCGTTAGACCCAACAATTCCGCCTCCCGGCTCACCCTCTGGAAATTTGACACCTGCCTTGGTCAATCTATCCTTCATTGCTTTGTTTGTAAAAGCTCCGAGCACTCTTGGATCATTTACCAATTTGCCTATTCCGTATCCGCCCAGCGTGTATATTTTATTAACATTTACTTCCCTTGCGAGTTCAAGTAATTGCCACGAAAGTTCGTATTGACCCTCTGGCGTATTGCCCTGAAAATCACCTGTGAACACGAATACATGCTTGTTCTTTGAGAGTTTCTTGTAGAACATGCTATTCCTGTTAATGTGAGCTTTTCCTTCCCTGTCAACAAATACTTGCGCTGGAAAATGAGATGAGAAAATGTCCAAGATCTTTTCCATTTTGAGTTTGTCAACCATGTAATCTACACTAATTCTACCAACATTTCCAATTCCAGGAAGACCACAAATCATTATGCTTTCCCCTTCTGGGAACACGTCCCTATATCGTTTAATCACTATCTTTTCCATATTCCTCCTCCATTTCCTCCAACCTAAACCTCTGGAACTTATCAGATGTTGAGTATTTAAGCGGGCCTGCAAGTCTCGTTGACGTATTGCACTTAGGGCATGTAACTTCCATAGTGTAATTACTGCAGGAATCACAAATTCTTATTATACCCTTCATTTTTCCCTGCTTTCCCTCGTGAACTCAAAGGGAATTCCGTTCTTCTTGCAGTTGTCCGAAACTGTTTGAATAACTGTTTTGAGTTTTTCTTCTGCCTGCTTGTAATCCCTGTCCCTGACCTTCAAGAGATATCTTGGAGCTCCAGCATAATTGATTGTAACATCCATCACATTCCCAATTTCCAAACTTTCTCTTATTTTTTCCATTCCTCTTGAATCCAGGGAGTACATTTCCATTATGCCTCCAATCTTAACAAATGGTGAGGTGACATTTTGTCTTGCTATCTTGACAAAGGTTGACTTCCATTTTGCCTTTGATTCCGGCATGAAATCTTCATCCTCTCCTGAAGCCTCTTCAAATGCATCGTAAAGAGTCCCATACTTTTGTATCAATTCGATGCCAAACTCTTGCATACATTGGTCTGGAGATTTCTTTAGAGATGTGGCTACGAGCTCCATTAATTTTTCCGCTTTCTGCTGATTTTTCCATTCTGAAATTTTTTCTCTCTTTTGGTGTTCATTAACCCTCTTTAAAGAAAGATCCGCCGTCTTCTTTTTGTTATCGACCTGAAGAACTTTACAAACAGTTTTCTGACCCTCTCTAAGATGGTCACGAATGTATCTTACCCATCCATTTGCGACCTCTGCGATGTGAATAAATCCGTTCACCGATGGATATTCATCCAGCCTGACCTCGGCCCCGAATTTTTCAACCTTCAGTATGCTTACTACGACAAGGTCTCCTACTTCAGGTACTTCATTTAATTTTTCCATTTATATCAGAATTCTTGTGTAATTTCTGAATTTGTTTTTATGCTTCCTCCTGTCGGAGAAACTAGATGTGATCCGCATATATTGCAGGTAACATCACTTGAGCCTTTAGAATAGGTTATTTGCTCATTCCCACATTCTGAACATTTAATCTTGAGGAATCTGTTTCCTTTCCCTTTTAATTTTTTCATTACCTTCTCTTCCATTATCTTGCCTCCACTATCTCAAATTTCTTTGCCCTCTGGGTTGGAGGTGTACTGGCCTTTTTGCATTTGGTGCATCTGAATCTTATGCTTACTCTCTTTGTTGGTTTTTCTCTCCCCTCTGGCTTTGGCCTTGGGAAACCACCAAAACCAGATGTTGCTCTTCTGAATCTTCTTTGACCAAGATTTAGTTCGCTTGCCTTCTTTTTCCTAACCCTCTCAACTTCATGTTTGGTGTGTTCTTTGCAGAATTTGCAATATTTGTTCATATTCTTTGGAACTTTCAATACTTTCACCCAGTGACAGTGATATACATCAAAGCAATGTATTCTCAAGGATAACTCACAGCCATATAAGTATTTAATTGAAAAAAACAATTAAGATAAATGATCGGGATTGTTGAATACAGGGCACTTTTCATCGTGAATGTATTTCACATTTAAGGTATTATAGGAACAAAAAAATTCTGCAAATCGTATTTTCAATTTAAATGCGACATCAAATTATGAGGCATTCTCCCTTTTTTATGCGCTCTTAAAGGAAAACTGTGAAAATAAGATATTTTTTTATATGGTTATACGATGACGAGGCAATTAATATGGCTACATACTCTAACACAGGTACCAAGCCTCTTGATGCTCTTAAAAATTCCACGGAGAAAAATGTCCTTGTGGAAGTAAAAGGGAACAGGAGTTACTCTGGGATTCTGGAGGGATACGATATATACATGAATCTCGTGCTCAGAAATGCAAACGAGATAATAAACGGTGAAATAAAGGGCAATCATGAAAGAATATTAGTGAGAGGGGATAACGTGATTTTCGTTTCTCCTGCTTCAGGTGATTAAAAGTGAGCAACGGAACAGCAGTAATGGGAAAAATGAACAAGAAAAAAGTTCACATAAGATGCAGAAGATGTGGACAGCATGCTTATCATATAAGAGAAAAGAGGTGCGCTCACTGTGGTTTTCCAGCCCCAAGATTGCGATCCTATAAATGGGCCAAAGTTAAGTGAGAACTGTGCCGTAGTGGGTATCTACGGCATAGACGATGTTTTCTTCAAAATTTATACCTCCCTGAGAACGTTGCAGCACAGGGGACAAGAAGCGTCCGGAGTTGCTATTTTTGACAACTCTCGTATTTCATCCCTTAAGGTTGATGGCTTAGCGCACGAAGGATTTAAGCCCTACATTGAAAGAGGGGCAGTCCCAAGTGGATCCATAGGAATAGGACATAACAGATATTCCACGGCCGGAATGAAGAACATCACCGGTGCAGGTCCATTCCTCATTTCAACTTTTATGGGCGATATGGCCCTTTCCCATAACGGCGAGATAGTGAACTATGAGATCTTAAGGAGTGAACTAAAGGAACAGGGAGTACCCTTTGTCACCAAGACGGATTCTGAAGTCCTTTTAAATTTCCTTGCAAAAAGTATCAGACAATGGGGAGTTAAAAATGGAATAAGGCATGCAATGGAAACTCTCCAAGGTTCATACTCCTGCGTATTTATGATACAGGATACAATGTATGCCATTAGGGATCCAAAAGGCTTCAGGCCCCTGATTATAGGAAAAACAGGCAGGGAGATTGTTGTTGCTTCGGAAAGTTCTGCTATTGATGTTCTGGGGGGAAAGGTTATCAGGGATGTCGAACCTGGAGAGGTAATAGAAATTAAGAATGGAGAATTTTCAACCCTATTTCGTATCAGATCTCAAAGGATTTCCCACTGCATGTTTGAGTACGTATATTTCGCCAGACCAGACAGTGTGATAGATAATATAGAAGTCTACAACTCAAGGTACAAAATGGGAGAAGAGCTGGCAAGAGAGGCACCAGTAGAGGCAGATGTTGTGGTACCAGTTCCAGATTCAGGAAGAACTCAAGCTTTGAGTTTTGCAAAAGCAAGTGGAATAGAATACAGCGAAGGATTATTCAAGAATAGATATTCTGAAAGAACATTCATAATGCCTGGAGATGCCAATAGGGAACTAGCCGTTAAACTGAAATTAAATCCAATAA
>JAJZXP010000380.1 GCA_021806345.1 Thermoplasmata archaeon
GATGGGATTCGAACCCACGAACTCCTGCGAGACAGGATCTTAAGTCCTGCACTGTTGGCCAAGCTTAGTTACCCTCGCAATGTACTGGTTTATACTTCTGTCATATATTAAAAGTGCTGAAATTCGATGATTGAGTGAAAAGTGTCCCATCTAGAGAAATGAATGTGGGAGAATAATGGACAACTAGGACACGAACAATTTTCCATTAATAATTTTAAATAATCTCGTTTAACTTCCTGAAGTGAAATTCTATCGTATTTTCTCAATATTCTGTCCAAACCGAGAGAATGACGATTTAAATATTGATTAAGCATAATTACACACGGTTAAAAGAGGTTAAAAGAAAACCTGAAGAACAAAAGACAGAAGAACATCAAGCCATTAGAAGAGAGATAAGGAAAGATTGGAGCTATATAGAACCAAAGCTTATTGATATGACCCACAAGTTAGAAGACAATGGGTTGATAGAAAACAAAGATTACATATGGCTCAAATCGAGAATATCATAAGTGAGCAAGCACTTTGGCAAACAGTAATTTTTTGAATTTTTGAAAAAGGATTTTTTTGTTTCTTCTCAAGCTGCTTTCAGCTATGACTTCTAATGACCTAATATCAATTGATTTTCATCTGCTTGCTCTTGTTTAAGAAATCGCTTGTTTCAAACATCGCATTCAGTATTATCCCTATGTTGCTTAGTGTAAATCCTAAATTTGTCTTAGATGAATTTAGGATTATGTAAAGCAGTATATCAGGTATCTCTTTAATATACGTTTTTGAAGCATAATACAGCATATCAGCCCCGAGAAATGCCAAATAATAGTCAAACCCACCCATATTGCTAATATATTCCCCAAACATCTTTTCGATTGATGACTCATTCTTAATACTAGGGTTCTCAAAATATGCTTTTTCAAATTTTTCAAAGAGTTTCTTCTCACTATGCAGAGAAAGAATTGTCTCAATTTCCTTGGGCTTTGCATATGATTGGAGTAATGATATTAATTCATTCATAGACTCGTCATGATTTTCTTTCGACATTCTAGCAAGAATAACAGATATAACCGGCCTCAAAGAATAAAGAAATCCCAAATACGTTACATATCTGTAATCTAGGTTTCTATACCTGTTGTCGAGTACAAGATGCAAGCACTCTCTCACTATCTCTGGACTAGTAATCTTATCTAATGCTATATTAGTCCTTTCTGCTACTAGTTTCTTTATATTCTCGATAATTGAGATATCCTTTTCGTCAAAGTAAAATGAATAGTTGCCTGATTTTGGCCTAACAAATCTGTGTACCTCGCCTATTGGTTTATCCTCTATTCCCATATTAACTACTTTTAATCCTGCCTCTGATTCTTCTTCATCGATATCCTTATTATTCTCCGATTCCTCTTCGCTGGGCGGGAGATTCCTCCTTCGCAAAAAATTGTTTGAGAAGCCTCTTAACACACGTTTATCTTTAGTTTCAAAGGATGCGTAAATAATAATGCCTTTAAGAATATCATTAACGGAAGGTATGAGTGAATACCACCCTTTTCCAAATAAATAAGTCATTTGAATGGAATTCAATTGTTCAGATTCATATTCATTAAATGCTAACGTCAATTTTTCCTTGGTTGCCTCGGGCATTAATCGCTAATGTTGATTAGTTATTTATTTATTATCTTTCACGTTAGGAAAAATCCTAAGCGAAGAATTTATGTTCTAGTAACTAATATAGTAATGACGTATCAATTGGTGATCATACATCACACAAGATATGTTAGGAGGGGTATGAACGAGTGAGCAAGAATTTAACGGATTCCACATTGCAAACAATACGGTACTGAAAGGGACTAAGGCGATTGGCAAGATTACAGAGAACACTTATATTCAGGTCAAGCGGTATCCTAAGCACTTCATTTTCAAAGATGGGGGATTGGGGGTCAGTCTGGACCTTCTAAATCTGTTAAATACAAATCATGTAGAAACATTCATTGCTAGAATAGACAAAGGGACTGGTAAGAACAAAATGGTATTAGACACCATTAAAGAAAGTGTACATAAACTCATTGAAAGCAAGAAGATCCAATATGCAGGATTTGACGAGCAACGATTGCTCACGTGGAATCCAAAAGAGAAGGGCAAGCATAACAACGTGACAAATAAACGAGGTAAAGAAAATGGGTAAAAGTGTTGCTGGACCTGTAATAATCTTCATAGCAGTCTTTGTAGGGCTTTATTACCTATATAGTTCAAGTTTGCTAGGAATTTCCGTTTCAAATCCGTTTCAAACCGGAATTAGCTTAGTACCTTTAACAAATATAGGAAACGAAGCAGTAAATTATATTTCAAGCATTCTTGGAATAAGTACTGTTATGGTGGTCATTATAATTATGGCTGTAATTATTACAAAGGCGATCTCTGGAAGAAAATTTTAGATTTAAGTAAAATATCCTAATTTAAGCTAGGATGGTGTCTTTTCTGGCTTAATTTTTTAATATTTAATTTCCTCCTCAGATTATATCTTTCATCTATACGAATTCACCAAGAGTTCGTGGTTAAACAAAACTGGTTGGTGTAATATAATCAATTAACAAGTTGACCAGAACAAACGGGAGCCATGAAAATAAATAAAGGAAGTTTATTGTACGATACATATATCCTCTTTGTAGGATAGACCAGATCATTGTGAGGATGAAAACTCAATGGCAGTTGACTTTGACCAGATTAAAGAATTAGTGAATAGATTTGATGAATTGGAAGCAAAAGGTGAGTTCTCAAAATACACCGAAGCAGAGACTAAGACCAAATTCATTGAGCCTTTATTTGAGGCATTAGGTTGGAACATAAGAGGAATAAAAAAGAGTAATGACAAAATCACCTTGGAAGAAAGCATCTCCAAAGGCAGAGTAGACTATGGTTATTGGCTAAATGGAGTTCAAAAACTGACATTTTGTTTGGCAAAGGTTATGACAGGCAAGCGATAAATTATTCATGGTTAAGTTCTTGCAGTTGGGCTGTTCTCACAAATTTCAGACAACTTGCAGTGTATAATGCTGACAAGCCTGAGGGTGAACATTTCTTTACAATACATGCCCACGATTTCTTAGACAAGGATAAAGACAAACTGGAACTGCTCAGCAAGGAGGCTTTCGAAAAGAACAAATTAAATGACAAAGCCCAAGAATGGGGCAAAAGTCTTGTCAGGGTCCCAGTTGATAAACAACTCCTTTCAGACCTAATTGATTTCAGGGTCATACTAAGTAGAGATATCGTAAAGAATAACCCAGGGAAGATAAGAAATGAAGAGGAACTTGACGAAGCTGTACAAAAGATTCTAGACCGTCTTATCTTCATCAGAAATACTGAAGACCGTCAACTAGAACCTAACGAACTCCAAAAAAACTTCAGGCAATGGGCCGCACAAGGAAGAGGGAATCTCCTACGAAAAATAAAGGAAGTCTACAAAAAGTATGATGAAACTTATAACAGTAAGCTGTTCGAGGATAGCACATATGAGATTTTGGTGATAAGCAACGAAACTTTAGGTGACGTAATACAGGGCCTTTATTCTCCCATGGGTTCCTATGCATATGATTTTTCAGTCATAGCGTCTGATACATTAGGTAGCATTTACGAACAATATCTTGGTCACATCCTTAAGAAAACACACAAAAGTGCCAAATTCTCAGAATCTATGACTCATAGGAAAGAGCAAGGGATCTACTACACGCCTTCTTACATTGTGGACTATATAGTTAATAAAACTGTTGGAGAATATATAAAAACACATACACTTGAAGAAGTTAGAAGGGTAAGAATATTAGACCCAGCCTGTGGTTCTGGTAGTTTTCTTTTAAGAGCCTACCAAGAACTAGAAAACTACTGGGCAGAAAAAGAAGGCATTGAAACTGCAAGGCTGGACGTGGAGGGCAAAGACCATTTCTATTCTAGGAAAGTGGAGATACTCAAGAACAATATATTCGGCGTTGACCTCTATAGCAAAGCAGTGGAAATAGCTCAACTAAACCTGCTTCTTAAAATTTCAGAGACCAAGCAAAGATTGCCTATATTGAGGAATAACATAAAGGTTGGAAACAGCCTGATAGATGATCACTCAGTAACGGACAAGGCACTTAGCTGGGAAGAGGAGTTTCCAGATATTATGAAGAATGGTGGGTTTGACATAATTTTAGGAAATCCACCTTATGTCAGGTCCATACTGTTGAAAGAGGACCCTCTAACGTGGGAGTATTACAAGTCACATTATGAAACAGCATTCAAGGAGTTCGACATCTATCTGTGCTTTTTAGAAAAGGGGTACGATTTGCTAGCCGATAAAGGTAAACTGGGCTATATTATGCCAAATAAATGGCTTCATGCAGGTATGGGGGAGAAAGCAAGAGAACTGTTTTCTAAAAACAAGGCGGTTGAATCAATAGTCAATTTTGGCTCGTATCAGGTATTTGGTAGCGCAACCAATTACACAATGCTGATATTTCTAAGAAATAACAAGCAAAACAAAGTAAACGTGCTGATCTACGTCGGTCCTTTAGAAAATAAGGCTATAGAACAAAGCTTTAGTGAAAAAACTATGTGGCAATCAGGAACTTTGGATTATGATAGGCTTGGCAATGAACCTTGGAACCTTATATCGATCAGTTCGAATCCTAAAGATGTTCTACATTCAATCTCTAAATATCCTCAATTTGGTACTTTTTTCTCATTATCGCAGGGTACCGGAACTCGTGCAGACTCAGTCTTCTTTGTGAAAAAAATAGACGAAAACAAGCAATACTACAAAATATACTCAAAGCAATTGGACGGATATAGAGAAGTCGAGAAGACATATGTGAAACTTTCACTAAAGGGTAAAAACATAGCCCAGTACGAAATACAATCTACAGACCACCTCTTGATTTACCCATATTCTGGAAAGGAACTGTTGAGACCTAGTACTTTAAAGGAACATAGCCCAAAACTTTGGGAATATTTAGTTGAATGCAGGGAAGATCTTGAACGAAGAGAGAAGGGACGATTCAAAGGTGAAGAATTTTATTGCTACGGTAGACCCCAAAATCATGATTTTCTGTCTCTTAAGAAAATATTAGTGCCTGCAGTTGCGAACCATGCAGAAGCAGCCTGGGATCCAATTGGATTTCACGTTATAGATTCCGTTTACTTTGTCAGAAAAATCAAAGATACAGAGCTTGCAGATGAATATATACTTGCAATCCTAAACAGTGATTTACTAACTTATTTTCTAATGAAGACATCTACCAACCTTAGGGGTGGATATTTCACAATGAAATCTGCCTATGTTCATAGATTTCCACTTAAGGTCAGTTTCGACTCTGATATGGAAACAGCAACATATCAAAAAATCATTGAACTTGTCAACAGGATTATAGTTGTTAGGACCAATCATAAGACAGAGACAGAACTTGAAAAAATAGATGACCTGAAACTCACGATAAACAAACTAATCTACGACCTCTATAGGTTTGGTTCAAAGGAAATTGCACAAATAGAAAGGGAAATAAAATCGTGACATTGGCGTTTCTCTATATAGAATTAAGCCTTAACTCAAGCATTTTTACGTAATATGCTAAGATCAATCTTCAGATATGATACCAGATCTTTTGCCTTCTTCGGTATCTCGCTCATGATCTCACTCTTTTCCATTTGGTACATCTTTATTCTTGACAGTATCAGCAGAACATCCCTGACGCTGTATTTCCCATCCAGCATGTTGAGAATCTGGAAGTGAAGGTACAGAGACAGAAGATTGAGGAACATGTAGGAGAAGAGCATGTGGTCATCCCCGAGGTATGATCTATCCGCCTCCAGATCATTCTTGTACACA
>JAJZXP010000066.1 GCA_021806345.1 Thermoplasmata archaeon
AGATCACGGAAATGTTCCAGGAGAGGTATCCTTCATGATTACACAAGATTTGAGACGCTATGCTTAAACACCATGAAAAGTTAAATGTTTCCAAAGAATTTAAAATTAAAACGCTTTCTTGAGCTTGTATATGATATACAGAATTATGCGTGAGACTAAGATTCCTCAAACATTTGAAATGAATGGGTTGATAATTTTCAGGCCAGGTATTTTATGGAAGTCCTTCTCATTTTCAGTTATTATCTGGTTTATTCCATGTTCTTTCATGGTTTCTGATATCAAGGTATCTAAAAAGGGAGACCTGAAAGCAAGGGAACTCTTCAGGGCGTTTTTCACTGTGATCTCATTATAAGTTATTTTGATCCAGTTTTCAGAATCTGCAAAAGACTCAACTATGACCATGGCCGAATGCTCACTAACATCAAGCTTGCGTGTCATTGCATTATACAATTCCACCAGGACCTGATTGGATATGATCCCTTTCCTCTTCCCTAAAAAAACATCCTCTACTATTTTTTTGCAAATTTTCCTCTTAACTGGTTCATTGAGATCATATGCATAGAACAAAATATTTGTGTCGTAAAAAGGATCATCTTTCATAAAGGTCTTCCCTTTTGAAATCCCACTTCTTCATCATTATTCCATTTTCAAGCAGGTTGAGATTTTCACTGAGCGCATCCTGACTATCCTGCTTAAGCCAGTTTTCCAGGGCCTCGTTCAATGCCATAGCCAACGATCCCTTCCTGTTGCCGAACTTCAACCTTGCCTTCTCCCTGAACCTTTTCTCGATTGATTCGTCAAGGTTTACAGTAACTGTTTTTGCCATGTATTCAATATACACTTACATATTATAAACATTTACATTAATCAATAATACATGTATTTACTTCATATATTTTCTGTTAAACTGTTTTTCTGATCCTATTTACTGTTCTAACTAAGTCAACGTTTCCCATTTCCTTCCATAATACCGGAGCATGACGGATTTTAGATTGTTAAAAATCAATATATTTGGCCCATATTGTTATTGCAGCACCTCCCTCCTTCCCATTCCCATCGGGAATAATCGCGTTCTTCCCATGTCTTGTTAATCCTCTCTTTCTCCACCTTTTGTGCTATTGTTCCCGGCACTCTCGTTTCGTCAAGGTTTTTTATGAGGTTAAGAATTGTTTCACTATAGGTCTCCCGTCCGTATCTTTTAAGGCTTTTAAGTAGATCTACAACCGATCTATCCAGTTGAATTGTTGTGACTTCTGATTTTGTCATGATTTGCTATCTGTACTATGTATATAACAGATTATAAAACTACTATTGGGATAAGTCTATTTATTGATGCATATAAAATACCAGCCTTCCTGGCACAGGCTTTGATAATATATACATAATATCATGATCGAAGTTAATGATTAAGATTATAATCAACCTGGACATTGAGTTATAGTTTGGGCAATATGCTGGCCAGGGTTTGATCAAAGTCTTAAACTAATACTTTTAAGTAAACTGGAATTAAAGTAAGATTGTTTATTTTTAGGCTCTAATGATCATCCCAGATAGATAGAATTTAAGCCGGCGGAGAGTGCTAGCTTATGAAGCTTTTCATCGCCAGCGTAAAATTCGTTACATCCAGCTTCAATAGCATTTGAAATCTGTAAGGCATCAGGTACCTCCACCAGCACGGATTCACAAGCATTCCTGGCCAAATAACTTCAGAGATGCTTCCTGACACGGTTTCAGTCACTTTCGTTCATGATAATATGTCATGCAATTGGTGGAAAGCTGCACCAAAATCTTTTAAGCTGAAAAAACATGAACCAGAAATGACGCTTGAACCAGATAAGGAAAAACAAACACGTGAAGCAGGAATCCTAAATAATTCAAGTCTTAACCATTGGTACAAGTTTTTACTGTACCTGGGAGGAGCCATCCTTATTATTGGCTTTTATTTCTATCTCCAGTATCCTTTATCCAGCCTTTATGAACCATATTATATTGCAGATAGGGTCATTGATTTTGCCATTTTCACAATCTTAATTGGCGCTTCACTCTGGATTCTTGATGAAATATTATACTACAAGGAAACCTATCCAAAACATGGCGTAGATCATGAAAAAACTCTTAAAAGATTGATGATTGTGAGATTTATTTCCTGGATAGTAATGTTTGTCATATGGATTGTTTTGGCATTGTTGTTCATATGAATATGAGGTCATAAATTTATCATTCACTATTTTTCAATAAGAATCGTGAAGTTATATCATTAATCTGCAAAATATAATAAAAAATAAGGATCCTCTAAAGAATAAAACAAAAAAATAGAGTGTTTACTCCGGTTCAGCCATTACCAGTATTTCAGGATGTTCTTCCTCCCTGTTGATCTCCTCCAGGGACTTGCCTTTTGTCTCAATTCCAAGGAAGATTGTCGCCAGCAGTCCTATTAAAGACAGGGTAGTGAAGAAGAAGAGGCTTGTGCTGAATCCATAATCTGACACAATAAATGGAAATGTTGTGATTCCAAGTATTGCACCAATCCTGCTCACAGATGTCCCGAATCCCTGCGCAGTTGCCCTGTCTTCAGTTGGAAACAGCTCAACCGGATATACGAAGTCCGTAGATCCTGGACCTATCGCCTCCGTAATGTAGAATATTAGGAAAAGGGCAAATATCAAGGCACCAGCGGTGACGAATGCTGCCTTGTCTGGTATGTGTAATGTAACAAGACCAAGTGCAGCCAGTGATACAACCATACCTGAAAACCCGATTATTGTTATTCCCTTCCTGCCAATCCTGTCTATAAGAAGAATTGCTATGATGACACCAGTAATCGCAAAGAAGTCAAACACCGCTGAACCCAGGACCGCTTCCCTTGCCTTCAACCCCAGGAGTTCCAGGATCGTGGGGCTGAATATGCTTATACCGTAGAATGAAGCATCAAATACGAACCAGAATATTCCAATAAACAGCAGGCTTCTGATGTACTTCCTGCTCAGGAGATCGCGCAATGGATTTTTATTATCCCTCTTAATTTCAGCCAGGTTGTCTGTACTTCCGGTCAGCTCAATTTCCACAGCTGATGCCTCCTTCATTCTTCCCTTGTTATTGAGCCATCTGGGTGATTCCGGTACATCTCTTCTTAGCACAAGGATTATTGCAGCAGGTATTACACCAAGCAGGAACATGTATCTCCATGACTGTGCTCCGAGTGTTAAAAGGAAATAGCCTGTAACAGCTGCCAGTACAGCGCCTACATACCATGCGAGGTTATTTAGTAAAAGCAGCTTTCCCCTTGCCCTGACAGGTGAAAATTCACTTATTATGGTTGTACCAATGGCATAATCAGCACCGAGTCCAAGCCCCAGTATGAATCTCATGATGAAGAGTGAGTCAAAATTCCATGAAAATGCAGTTGCGATCGTCATGACAATAAACAGTGCCATGTCATACATGTACATCGTCCTTCTTCCATAGAGATCTGTTATGTATCCAAAAAGAATTGCCCCCACAAGCATTCCAATGGTAGTGGATGCGGCAATCATTGCCACGCCAAAACTACTGTTGAGCCCAAAAGTTGCCTTCCCCATGACCAGTAGCGCAACTGATATTATGGCAATGTCATAGCCATCCAGGAATGTTCCACCCACAGAAAGAGCCGTGATCTTTCTATGCATGGAACCAACCTTTGCGTTATCGAGAACGTTATATTCCATGAGTGCCCATAACAGGGGATTATTTAGAAAAAATCCAAATAAAAAATATGCCACAATATAACCTTACTTGCAGTACCATAAGAACAATAGAATAGATGATATTGCGAATACACTATTTTAATTGCCACTCAAATGATGATGAAGGAAGAATCCTCTAAAAATCCTGGAGATAACAGGACTTTACGATGGCTTCTCTTTGGAATCAGATATGAGACTGCAGTAATACAGTTGAAATTTCGTAGAATACCCCCCTCATATAGGGAGAATGGGCATATTTTCCTCAAAGTTTGGTTTTCGCAATCAATAATTAACAAACGAAGTTTTATATGACGAGAATCCTATTTTCCATTTTGTTATTTACCCTATATATGAGACAGTAAACATAATGGATATATGGTGAAAATTGTTAATTAATCTCCAGTGATCATTAAGAGTAACCTGGAAAATTAAGAAGGTACGTGATCATATGGAAATAAAATTTTTAGGAAACTGGTCCTCACATTTGGAAGCTGGAAAAAGGAACGTTTCTCTACTTGTAGACAGGCATATTCTGCTGGATTGCGGGCCACATACAATAGAGTCATTACTGGAATCAGGGATCAATCCTGATAATTTAGACATGATCCTGATAAGTCACATGCATCTTGATCATTTTGGTGGCCTCGCTGAGATTCTCTGGTATCGCGGTTCTAGAAACATAAGCGATGAACTTACGATCATGGGCCCGCCAGGAATAAGGAAGAACATTGAAAGGATCCTCCAGATCTATAACACGCCGGACAATGACCTGTTCAGGGTAACAGCAAATTATGTGGAGATCAGTCATAATGGGGATGTACACGAGATCAGGTCAAGGTTTGTTGAGAGCAAGAAAGATGATCATGTGGAGGCTTTTCAGGGAAACCACATAATTCCCGACAACATTTACAGAATTGAGTATCAGAAGCATGTAATCGCATACACAGGGGATACTGCGTACACTGAAAATATATCCAAAGCGGGTGAAGGAGCAGATCTGCTTTTCCATGAAATGACATATACAGATAGTGAAAGCAAGATAGCAGAATTCTGGAAACATTCCACATACTCGTCTGCACTGAAAGGCTTCAGGGAGAGCAGGGCAGATAAGCTCGTTCCTGTGCACCTTACAGATGGGACCTTCTCCATCCTGAAATCCGGCAATGAAGAAGATATAATTCTTCCACTTCACGACATAGTATTATAGGAATTTTTCATGATATGAAGGTATTGGATAAAAATGAGCCAGAACTATAAGAGAAGGATATACTTTTTAAGACATGGACAGACAGATTGCAACAAGAATGGATTGTGGTACTGCCCGGAGAAGACTCATATCAACGAAACTGGAATGGCACAGGCCCAGGGCATAGCAGATATCATAACCAGCATCAATCCGGATAAGGTCTACTGCAGTCCATTCCAGAGATGCATGGACACTGCAAATATTGTCCTCAAAAATCTCCCGAACCATGGCTTTACAGTAAGGCAATGCCTTATGGAACGAAATTTCGAAGGCATCGAGGGTTTGACTGAAAAAGACGTCATGGATGAATACGGAGTGTGGATGGAACAATCTCCCATAACTGGAAGGATGGACTCGATCCCACGTATTGAAAAAAGTGTCTCCTTCAACATAAGAGTCAGAAGCTGCATTGACCAGATAATAGGTGAAACTGGAGACTGCGAAAATATACTCATTGTGACCCATGGTGGTGTAATTTATTCATTTGTTTACCAGAAATTGAATATTGATCCAAGACCAGATCCGTTCTATAACTGCGCGTTGCTTGGCCTGGAGATAGAGAGGAACTCATTCAGGCCCATTCTTTCCATTAACATCAGGAAGGGCTGGTATCCTGGAGCTGAACTTTCTTCCAGTGGCCAGCTTTTGTAAATCTATGTCCTGTTGCATGTGACCCATGTTCCTATTGTATTTGGGCCATCCTAAAACTATGGTGATTGCAGCCACAATGTGACCCTTTTCCTCAAAATTGTTTACCTGCGATTCTGTTTTTGTGACCATTCATCAGGAATTAACATGGAATCAGGGCATCTTCGGGTAATTCTTTGAGTGGTCCAATGGAAATAGCGATGACTGCCCTAA
>JAJZXP010000254.1 GCA_021806345.1 Thermoplasmata archaeon
ATACGATGGAACGACCCTTGTAGGAAGTCAGGCATATTCAACTGTAATTGACGTCAATCAATCCGCAACATTTTATGTGAATATTTCAGTCAGCAATACAGGATCGCAATCCCTATCCTTCCAGGCCCAAAACGGATTACAGCCACAGTTCATACAGACTAAAGAAGGACTTACCCATTCTGTATCAGTAAGTGTTTCATCTGATAGGGTAATTCTGGTAGTTGTTGCAATAATTGCGATTATAATTGTTCTGGCTCTAATATACATAAGGATGACAAGAGGAAGATTCACATCTGTCAGGTCCTCATCAAAGTCATTACCATCATCCGGTCAACAGGGTCAGAAGAAAATACCGGATCAGAAACAAAATCAGGGCTCAAAACAATAATAATTTTTTAAAATCTTAATGGCTCTTTTCAATATTCTATGGATATATAAACAACTCCAATTTCCGATTTCACAACAGTGTAGGGAGATTCAGTTTACCTGCAACAAAGAGTATCATTGTATCCCGGTATTCTTCTGATTTGAATCCGTATGAACGCTTGAATGCAGTCCTGATCTTGTTGTTTATCCCCTCGGCAATGGAATTGCTGAGATCAAGTGTTATGGCATTTATTATTCACTGGAAATTCCTCTTGATGGTCTTTCCATATCTCACCATCTCCCTTATACCTGATCGAATGGCCCATGCGATCCATTTCTCCAGGTATTTTGAAGCCATGATCTTTGGTATTGTCCACAACCTCTGCAGTGCAATCCTGAGATGGTATGCCTTTGCTGTCTGAAGATCAAGATGCTTTATGGATTTGAATCTCCTCTTCTCCATCCGCGTCATGGTGGAAGTGTTCTTCAGCCAGAGGAATCTTGTTCTTTTCAGCAATGGATTCTGTTTCTGTTCCCTTCTCCTGACCTTATCAACAGCATCATTGATCCCCTTTATGACATGGAAGTGATCGAATATGATGCGTGAATGGGGAAGTATTTCTTTGCCCCAAGTATGTACCATTTTGCCATGTCCATGGATATGTTCTTTACCTTTCCGGGTTCAGGCAGTTTTTTCTTCAACTTTCTGAACACAGTATTCTTCTTTCCCATCTCTGTATGTATGACCCTTCTTTCTCTGTGATCATAGAATATGGTCTCGTATTTATGGTGCCTCATTATGGCGATCTCATCCACTCCAAAATTCTCCAGTCCATGCAGTTCCATATTCTCTCTGGCACTGCCCACTTAATGCTTCAGCTAGGGGAGTATGTCAGACCTGACTCGAGAATGTCCTATTTTGGATAAGATGGTGCTCTGTTCCGTCATTAAACGACAAGCAGAATATTTTCTGTGGGCTTGCGCTTGGACATATAAAATCTCATTGTCTAAGAGAATGGCATCGATTGCGTTTGTTAAGAAGAAAACAGTTATTATAATGATGTTTTGAGTCCCTCCGTAAACTGAGTCATGGTTGAACACATCGACGAAAAAATTCGATCCAGTTCACCGGAAGAGATGAATACAATTGAGGCGTGGTGAAATCTGGATCAGTTGAAAAAAAGCGAATGGAAAGGGAATAGGTGTAAACATGTCGAAGAATATTAAAAGAAAATCAGATCAATCGATCGGGTTTACCGAGGAAGAAAAGGCAGCCATGAGGGAACGCGCTTTCGAGATCAAGAAGAATTCCCGCAAGGGAAAAGAAAATTCCGACGAGAGTAACGAAAATGAAGTCATGGAAAGCATCCGCAAGATGCACGAACCCGATCGCTCAATGGCAATGCGTCTACATTCGATAATCATGGAAAATGCTCCTTCTCTTTCACCAAGGACGTGGTACGGCATGCCTGCATATGCAATCGATGACAAGGTTATCTGCTTCTTCCAGAACTCACAGAAATTCAAATCAAGATACTCGACCCTTGGTTTCAGCGACCGGGCAAAGCTTGATAATGGGCCGATGTGGCCCACATCATATGCAATTATGGTCATGGATGTATCTACGGAGGAACTGATCATTGATCTTCTTAGAAGGGCAATAGGATGAAAGCCAAGGTCACGAACCGAAGCAGCGATCCTAACAATGCTTCGGTTGCAATTGATAAGATTATAGCCAGTTACAAGGATTGGCGTGGGCCTAAACTGTCAGAACTGAGAAAGGTCATCACAAAATCAGACCCTACAATTATAGAAGAAGTAAAATGGAAAAAACCAAGCAATCCTGATGGAATACCTGTTTGGTCTAGAGGGGGCATTATCTGTTTCGGGAATATACTAAAGAGCTCAGTCAGGCTAACTTTTCCAAAAGGAGCAGATATTAACGATGATTTTAAAATATTCAACACAAGGCTTGACAGCAATGCTGTCAGGGCAATCGATTTCAGGGCTATGGATACTATAAACGACAAGAGTTTGAGATTTGTAATATTGCAAACCATCGGACTGAACTCTCTTCATCTAGGGAAGCAGTGATTTCTTGATATAAACGCAATGTGAGAATGTTTCAGGAAGGAATGTTGACTTTATCTACGTAGTCTTTTATTTACAATAATTGTCGTTTCCACGTATAACTCGAAAACGTTTTACTTGCTGATAATGTTGCTTCTCATGAATTGTGCCTCACGACGATCTTTTTCGAGATGGTTTCTGGTAGAAATAAGGCGGACCAAAAATCGGGACGCAATCTGATTGATATGAGGGACACAACCTCGTTAGAGAAAAAGCAAAAAAAAACCGCGACACGACTTCCTCTCCATTTTTATTGCGGAAAATCTCAGCAGTCTAGATTTTCCCATAGCACCCAATTAATAGGGTTGTCTTATAAATTAACGTAGCATTATATATTCGCAAATCCTTTCCCCCTCATATGATTAAAACGTTGATCATAATAATAGCGACAGTGATGATCTTTTCATCCTTTGGAATTGCCGTTGGTTACACAGGTTTTACTTCATCTGCAAGTAATGCAGAGTTACCATTCAGTTTTTCCGCAGGGACACACATCGGCAACGTGAGCATATTTGCAAATGGCACGGTGAGCGATACAAGCGTGATTACAAGAAATGGGAATTCCTACGCATTGAATAGCAACCTGAATGGCACTCTTACTGATATGAGTAACAACTCAGTCGTAACTGGAAACGGGTTTACTGTCAATGGAAAGGGATTAAGTGCCGTGATCATAATGAATGCATCATCGGTAACATTGACAGACTTTAATTTGGTAAATTCGACCACGGGCGTTTTCGCGTCGGGTTCAGGTCAGTTCCAGGTGGATCATAGTAGCATTAATGCAACTAGTTACGGTGTACATGTACAATACTCCAGCCGTCTTAGCCTTTACAAGGACGATATCTCATCCCAAAATTACGGTATATATCTCTACTATTCATTTGGGGCTGTTGTCAGTTCCACGTTTGTACAAGCAAGCTACGGGTTCTATACTCCTTCTTCAACAGATCTCTTATCATTCAACAATGACACATTCCTTTCCACAACTGATGGTATTACCATAGCTGGAGATTGTAATAACAATATCATATTGGAAAACAGTACTGTGGTTGGAAAAGGTGCTTCATCATATGGTCTGAACATTCGTACATATGTAGCTAATAATGTCACAGTATCCAATAATGAATTTACAAATATTTCGAGGTATGCTATTTATGACGTCATAAATAGTGGTGCTAATTATACTATTTCGGGAAATAATTTTGTCAACACTTCCACATCAATCTACTTATGCGATCTTTATAACGTTCTTGTCACGAAGAATAATTACATCAAAAGTTCCTCATACGCCATCCAAGGCGAATACGTAGTCAATGTAACTGTAACCAACAATTCCATATCAAACGCTCCTCTCGCAGATGGGATTTACTTCATATATTCTGATTTTGTTTCCATAAGCGGAAATGAAATTACTAATGTCTCTGATGCAATTTACCTGACT
This sequence comes from Thermoplasmata archaeon, assembly GCA_021806345.1. Next base: position 3,941 of record JAJZXP010000254.1, read on the forward strand.
TGCTCCACTAGCATTTCGGTGTTCAGTAATATCATCTCAAAAGCCAGCTGCGGAATTTATTTCGACATTCCCTCCGCGAACGACATAAACATATCCGGAAACGTGATGACAAATATCACACATGACGGAATACAAATATGTGTCGAAAGCGGCAATAACTTTGATATAAATAACAACCTTGTTGACCACGCTTCTTCCGCGATTTATGTACACTGCGACATACATAATTTGACAATTGAAAATAACAAAATATACAACCCAACAACCTGTGGGATATTCTCCCAATACAGCAATAACCTATTAGTCTCCGGAAACATAGTCGTCGGGTTAAACGGATCTCTTAATCACTGGACTGCCATTCGTATCGAATATACCTCACGCGCACTTGTTTACGATAATGTTATCGAGGGCAATATCACCCACCCTGCCAGTGGTGGAATATCAATATGTGGATCAGCCTACTTTTCAGAGTTCAGCAATCGCGTCAGCAATGAACAGTATGCCTTTAAATTATGCAATAGTGGAAACTTTTTCCTATTCAACAATACTGCATCAAATAGCAATTACGGCATATATTCTGAACATAACTTCCAATTCTATTACTACAGCAATAACATATCCATGTCCAACTTTTCATTAGAGTCTCAATACGATCAATTAGGATATATTTATGGAAATACCTTTTCAAATGCGCATCATGATATGATTTACATGTATGAATCTTCATACCTGACATTTTACCATAATAACTTCCTCAATGGCAACAGGATAAATGTATCCTTATACAAGAGTCCTTATAATGCCTGGAACCTTTCGCTTCCAGTAGGAGGCAATTACTGGTCAAACTATACAGGTACGGGGTCTCAAGACATTGGATCGACTCCCTATGTTGTTAACGGGGCCGCCAAAGACTACTTACCATTGACGACAGAGTGGTCAGGGTATACAGTCACGTTTGTCGAATCGGGGTTACCGTCTGGTACATCATGGTCAGTCTTACTCGGAAATACGTCACTTTCCTCGGACACGCAGACGCTGACGTTCTTGCCGGATGCGGCACAGCACATTTCAGTCGATTTCAGCGTTCAAAATGTACCTGGCTATCAATCGAAGGCCAATACAAATTCGCTTGTGCTTGATGGAACCAATCTTACTGTATCGGTTACATTTACTGCAATTACATATAAGGCAACATTTACGGAATCCGGATTATCATCAGGATCAGCCTGGACCGTGAAAATAGGTTCACAGACCGTTTCGTCTACAACTACGTCTCTTGGCTTCTCACTTGCGAACGGTACATACAACTATACAGTGGGATTGGTGACAGGGTATCACGTTGCATCCACTTCCGGATCGTTCCAGGTTGTAGGATCAGCAGAGAGCATCAGCTTGCAGTATATACAGAATACATACGTCCTGACCGTAACTGAGACAGGCTTGCCTTCCGGAAATTCTTGGTCAGTAAATGTTAGTGGGAAGTTGACCTCAACAACAGGTAATTCGGTACAGTTAACAGTTGTCTCCGGCACCTATAATGTAACGGTAACAGGACCATCCAATTTCAAGGTAACGCTTTCCACAAGCTCTGTGACTGTAAACAACGCGAACGCGTCACTCACAGCAGTCTTCAGCAACACTTCAAAAGCTTTCAGTTCCGGGTCCGTGTACGAGGGCCTTGGGATGGGAGCTGTAGTTGGTGCAGTTGTGGGAGTCCTTGGTTACATGGCGTATACTGGCACTTGGATCTTCAGAAAAATAAAGAAGGGTGAGGGTGGATCCAACTAATCCCTCTTGCCTAAAAAAATTACTAATCTCTTTTTATGCAGGCATCATTTTCCTATATTTCTTGTGTAATGGCATGCCATCCTTGGCATTGAAAGGAACTGCATAAAGGAACAAATATCATTGATCAGAGGATTATAAAAGTGAGATATTTTCGCATATTTTTACAGTGAGCCTCGCCAAATGACTCATCCGAACTTACCCTGGCCGAGATCGAACTTAACATCCTTTACATACCACGGCTTCTCAAGACCCAGTGCTTTAGTGAATAATTCATTGCCCGGCATAATAATGGTATAAATTCCTTGCGCATATACCCATTAGATGTTATAGAGATCCATCTTAATTAATATTTTTCGATTTTTCCATTTTAATTAGAAATTCTTTTTTCTTTATTCCAGGGCCGTATCCTCCCAGACTTCCATTTTTTCGTATAACTCTGTGGCATGGAATTACTAGGGGAATGGGATTTTCAGCGCAGGCATTGGCAACTGCTCTGAAAGACTTAGGATTTCCGATTGCATTTGCAACGTCGTCATAACTCTTTGTCTTCCCATAGGGTATTTTTGCAATTTCACTCCAAACACTTTTTTGGAATTCCGTACCATTTATATCAATGGTGAACTCCTGCAAATCACCGGCAATTACCTTTCCTATTTTCTGCAAATTAGTATCAACTGATTTATCTCTGACAATTTTATTATTGGGGAATTTCCTTTTGATTGTATTCAATAAACTTTCCTTAGAATCTGAAATTTCAACATTGCACAAACCACTTTCTGTTTCAGCTACCAACACATACCCTAAAACGCTTTTCCCAATTTCATATCTTATAACAGAACTGTTAACATTAGACTCCTTTTCCATCTTTGATAAATTGTTTCCCGTCGCTTGGCCAGAATTGATCAGTGTTTGGTCCTTCTGTGCCTCAATGTATCTTCTCACAGTGAAACCTGTCATTTCCATAAATGCTTTTCTTATAGCATATTTACTAAATCCTGTTTGTTCTGAAATACTGGAAATATTACAATTCATTCCATTTTTTGATTTAATATACTCCTGACTTACAAGAAAAATATTACCTAAACTGTTATCCACATATTTGTAGTACCAAGTAATAGATAAATCTATTTATGTTCAGGGAAATATGAATTTGCTACTATTCAACCTCATCTTGTGGCGAAACATGATACCTTTCCCTTCTGTGACAATTTGGGCACTTAACTGAGAATGAATAAGGGCCCCATCTGAATATAATGCCAAGAGTCGGGTCTGATAGGGAGTTCCACGAAGAATAGTTTACATTAAATTCATTCGCACAATTTGGACATTTAACATGAAATAGCATTATACTCAATGCAGTATCCATTAATATTAATAAAAGATTGGTTTTTCCAGAGGTTCACATCCTATCTACCTGCTCGATCCCGACAATCTGGCAGGCGTCATCCATAATTCTTAAAAAGTTTTTCACAATGGATAGTCTCCTTCCCTGTATTCCCTCTTGTTCACCTATGATCTTACAATTCTCATAAAAGTGCATGAATTTCTTGGACAGGGAAAATAGATAAGATGTCAGAGTTTCAGGTTTCAGATTTTTGAAAGCATCTTTCAACTTATATGGATATTTGTACATTTCAACAAGCAGATCAGTTTCTTCCTTATTCATGTTTTTAAGATCCTTTTGGCTCTGTTCTTTCACCTTGCGTAAAATACTGTTCGCCCTTGTGCGCGAATACATAATGAAGGGTGCAGTATCGCCATTGAAGTCCAGGGCATCCTGCCATTTGAATGTGATTGGTTTTGACATGCTTATCTTAAGCATATAATATCTCAAGGAAGAAATTGCTATTTTTCTTCCGATCTCATTTGCATCTATCTTATCGGGATTCCTTTTTTTGATTTCTTCCACAGCCTTATCCAGTAATTCCTTGTAAACTTCCTTAACATTTACACTTGTACCCTTTCTGGTTGACATCTTCCCGTTTTCAAGTCCAACCATACCGTAGTAAACGTAATCCAGTGTATTTTGATACTCAAGCAATTGGCTCATTATGTAACCCATAACCTTTCCGTGTTCTTTCTGATCTTCACCTAAAATTACAATACATCTGTCATACTGGGAAAACTTATACATGTGATACGCTATGTCCCTGGTGAGGTAAAGGCTGGTTCCGTTTTTACGCATTAAGTATATTTTTCTCACACCTGGAACATCTATGTACTTAGCTTCACCATCATCCTTAAGATGTCCCTTAAGCCGTTCGAGTACCTCTTTCGTTTCTCCTGTAGTTATAAATTCTGATTCCCACGTAAATTCATCCATGCGTATATTGAGTTTCTCCATGTCGTCAACAATAGAATTCAGCATTACCGAGGCAATGGACTTAACTTTGTTTATTAAATCCTCATCGCCCCTTTCATACTTCTCCATGAGTCCTTCAACTTCGCCTTCGCTTCCATTCTTTTCAAAGTATTCATATATTTTCCTATATCCATCTAGGAGAATTTGTTCAGTCATCTTTTCTCCACTGTGGAATTTCTCATAGCCTAGATATAGTGAAATCATCTGCTTTCCGGAATCATTGACGTAGTACTGTGTGACCACCCTGTATCCATACCTTGTGAGAAGCCTTGCTATCGAGTCCCCAATTATGGAATTCCTTATTCTTCCCATATGTATTGGGCCGGTTGGATTCGTGCTAGTATGCTCGACAGATATTCTTTCTGGATCCTGAAAGGAATCTGGAAAAGATCCTGTGGTTTCTACGGATTCCTCTATGGCAAGCAAAAGGTATTCTGGATTTATCTCAATGTTCAGATAACCGTTCTGAAAATTTGTATTTCCTACAAATTCCAGTTTTTTCAGGTCATTTTGAATTGCATCTAATATTTTGGGGAATCCATCTTCTCCCTGATATCTCATCAGTCTTACTGTTACATGGGTATGCTCGGTTGGGTCGAATATAACATCCTTATCTCCAAGAGCGTTGAAATGTTTTCTTATTTCTGCCGAAATTAGTTCAAGAATATCCTGAAAGAGAAGCATTGTCTTTGAGATCAATCGGTTCCTATTAATCCTTATCACTGTGAGCGTGAAAACCCACACCCTTCAGGGGTGGGATGAGAGCGAACTTCAAAATTAATATATCGTTTTGTAGTTTAATAAATAGTGTTTAGGACTATTAAACTGAAACTTCCCTATGACGTTTTTGCATTAGAAGAACTTGAGGCTTCTAAGATCAGGGAAAATAGGAATGGAAGGAAATTTAATCACAAACTTGGTTCGTGGTCTTCTTTTCAGTTACAGCAATTCATTGAATACAAAGCAGATGATGGAAATAAGTCTGTAATATATGTTAATCCGAAATACACATCACAGACATGCTCGAAATGTGGATACAGAGATAAAAACAACAGGCATGGATCAGTATTTCGATGCAAGTAATGCAACTTTGAACTTCATTCTGATCTGAATGCCTCAAGAAACATTGAGGTACTCGGTAAATCTGAGTACTTCAGGCTGCTGTCAACCAGCCAATCGTTGCGACTCAATGAATCCATGCCTACGGGCATGGGGGAGACCAGCAGCAAGCCAACCTCTTCAGGGGTTGGTAGTTGACTCATTAGTTCTCTCAAAACCTAACTGTATAAGGCACTCAACGAATTCAGGAAAACTCTTGGAAAGGTACTCAGTTCCGGATACTATGAATTTCTGTGAGATCATGGCCAGAGTTATAACTGTCTCCATTATGATTCTATGATCCCTATACACTGGAATTATAGGCGTTCCCGTAATTTCTCCACTGAGTATCTCCATGGTATCATCTTCTCTTTCCACATGGCAACCCACTGATTCCGCTATTTCAATTATCGCAGTTTCCCTGTCACTCTCTTTTCCTTTCAGTCTGGAAGAATTTTTGATTTTACAGCCATTTTTTGAGAACATTCCTATTAGAGCAATAACCGGTGCGAGATCTGGAGTTTTGTTTGCATCAATCACTAACTCCTTATTCACTTCACCCCTTTTGCATATTAAGTTATTTCCGTTCCAATAGACATTTTCATCCAGTAAATTTAGTATTTCTCTGTCAGGCTGCAAACTGTTCTTGTTTAGATTCAGGATCTCTATTTTATCCTTGGAAAGAAGAATACCTGCAGCCATTATAAATGAAGCTCCTGAATAATCACCTTCCACATTCTTTCTGAAATCCAATTTTTCTAGAGTTCCACTTACATGAATTAAATTACCTTCCATTTTAATATTTAATCCCATTTCATTTAAAATGGATGTTGTCATTTCTATATATCCCACTGAAGCTATTTTTCCATTGATTCTAATTATCTTGTGTTCTATGGGGTTAAGGGCCATGTAAAATAAAAGTGAACTCGTGAATTGGGAACTTTCAGTGGAGTCCACTTCAATTTCTGACGGGTAATCTGATTTCGTTCCATTAAAGTATATCGTGGAATTATCAATGGTTATCTTGCATCCTATATTTTCAAATGTTTTAATCAATGGTTTCAACGGTCTGTCTATTAATCTTCCTTCGGTCTGAATTTCACACTCCCATTTCTTCGCTGCAAGAAGTCCAAGAAGTAAGCGGAGTGTGGTTCCTGATTCTCCAGCATTCAACACTTTTGGCATAACAGGATCACCGAATATGTTGTAGAATCGGCCATCTTTAAGTACTCTCATACCGGTACCTGAACAAATTGCCAGAGCTACTTTTTCATCGTCGCATCCGCTAATGGGGCCTATCTTTTTGTGCCCTGGAAGGAATGCGGATAAGAGTAACACCCTCTGGCTTATGCTCTTGCTTGACGGTGCCTCAACCCTCCCTTTCAGTTTATTTACCTTAAGTATTTCAATCATTTACCCACTTGTAACTCGATCCCGTGTTTGTACTTTTTCCAATGATATACCTTAATTTCCGTTTATCAAGCAATTCCAAATCCTTTTTCATAATCTCGACATTTTCATATTTAAGAAATAATGAGGCCCCCTTTCCATTCAGTCCCATGGAACTGAATCCCAATTCTTTTATGTCTGGTAGTTCCATACTCTGTCCAGAAGCCTGGGAAAGATAGAAACCATTCATGACTGCTATATCCTCATAATTATGGGAGTTAACCCTTTTCCACATGTTATCATACAACTTCCTCATGTGTTCTATCTCCAGATTCCTCATTTCATAACTTGATATTTTCCTTTTTGATGTGATGATCACATATTGACGTGATGGAACTATATATCTTCTTGACAGCACATTCTTTCTGTTATCAGTAACGCATAAGCCTCCCAGAAGGGATGCATAGAGGTCGTCAGCTGCACCTGTCGCTGATGTCTTTGTATCTCTTGAGATCTTACTGGAAATAGAAACTATTTTTTCCGTACTCATCTCTATATCATTAAAAAGGGAAAACGCCTTGACTATCCCTGCTACCAAGGCGCTGCTGCTCTTCATGCCCATTCCAGCTGGAATTTTTTGTGTAATTTCCACCTTTATGTTGGCCTCTTTTTTGTAAATTCTCGAAAGTTCCCTCAGAACCATTCTGATGTTCCATGTATTTTTTGGCTCTTTCTCCTCATGGATATTCATTATCATCTGATGATCAAGTGCCAGAGCAGCGCCTTTCCAGTTTGCGAATGCGCTTATTATGGACAGTCCTGAATTCAATCTTATCTCAAGTTTTCTATGCTCCATTGGATTACCTCCTCACATGCCCTTTTGAACAATTTCTCCTCAGGGTTCCTGTCAAAGAATATCCTGTAGCTTTCTTTTGCCTGTGAAAAGAACATGTCTCTACCGTTAATCCCCCTCCCTCCTTTGTCAATTGCGATCTTCATAAAATTAGTCTCATTGTTCTGGTAAGTCAAATCAATTGCCCTTGATCCAGTGGAAAAAAAACCAGAGTGGAATGGGCTCTCATCTTTTGAGTTCATTCCCAGGGGGGTGCAGTTTATCAGGATATCATATTGTTGAACTTTATCATAAGATCTAATCTTCAAGTTATCATACTGCCATGTACCAACAATCCTTTTTTCCGTATCATTTTGATTTCTTGTAAATACGTGAAGAATCTCAGGACTGTAATTTGTGATTATAAAGAAAATGAGGATTTTAGAAACTCCTCCGCTACCTGCAACTGCAATTCTCTTACCATTCAGGTTGATGGAATTTGACTTGAAGAGTTGTTCCAAACCAAAGTAATCCGTGTTAAAGGCAGTGAATCCCTCACCTTCTCTTTTGATGACATTGGAAACTTCAGCCTTCCAGACCAGTGGATCTTTATCTCTCACGTACATCAGGACATCTTCTTTGTATGGAATAGTTACATTGAGTCCGTCGAAATATTTAGGAGCATTTTGCATAAAGTGTGCAATCGATGATCTGCTAATATTTATTGCAGTGTAAACATGTTCATTTTCTTCCATTTTGAATAGTTTATTGAAGAGAACCTCGCTCCACGATCTGCCTATGGGATTTCCAAGCAGTCCAAATAGCATAGCAGTCTATGTATTCTGCCGATAAAAACAGTTCTATGAATAAAAAAAGCATTTTGAGTTGAGTGGCAAAACTCACACTTTGATCATTTATGACTGTTCGCTATAAATCCAATGTTCATGTTCATTGGCCATCCTACTCGTGAAACTGTGAAATCAAATTGGAAGGACGAGACAATCTGATGTATTAATCATCCTGACAGCTTGATTGCGGGATCAGTGAATTATTTAAGCAGTATAATTATTTCGTGGATAATTTCTAGATCCCCAAGAAAGCGCCGAAAGAATAAACGTCATCGATATAAAAATTATAGACATCATTGGAAGTTGAGATACAGAAAAATACTGCACGATCACTCCACCAATAACAGCTCCCAGAGCCATTCCTACATAAAGCATAGAATTATTGATTGAGAGTGCTATTTGGTGCACATTTTCTTCAGATATCAGGACAATCCTTCTTAGTTGTGAAGGCATGTAAGCCTGCATTGCGGCTCCGAACACGAAATAAGAAGCAATGAACCAGAGAGAATTGTTCAGCAAAAGAATTGATGAGGAGGTTACAGCTATTATAGATATCAGAACTGAAATCTTTGCTGTTTTGACGTGACCAAATCGATCTGTGGAACGCCCTCCAAATACAACTCCGATGAATGAACCTACCCCGAAAAACATTAACAGGTAACCAACATCGGCAGGGGGTAATTGCAAATTTCCGGTTATAATGAGAGATATGAAAGGAAAAATTGAGAAAATTGTCATGCCCCAGAATGCATACGACAATGTTGCGGCCAAGAACCTGGGATGAAATAGAGAAGCAAAAGCACTTCTTGACACAGAAAGAGATCTATTTTCAGGAATTGTTTCCAGCGCGAACAATAAACCTGCTTCTGCAACGATTCCAATCACCGCAACAAATAGATAAGTAAGTCTCCAACTAAATAGAAGACTTATCCATGTCCCTACTGGAACTGCAATAGCCATGGATATAATTAAACCACTTGAGACAAGGGACAATGCTCGTCCTTTTTTCTCATTTGGCACAAGCATTACGGCAACTGCAAAAGCCACAGGTGTGTATATGGAAGCTCCAATAGCTGTAATTACCCTTGCAATCAACAACATTCCATAACTGAATGATATTGCAGAGAGCAATTCACCTGCAATGAAAATACTCATAGAAAAAAGGAGCAGACGATGCCTGCTTACTAAATTGGTTTTTAATGCTGCAACAGGCCCTATTATTGCATAACTAATCGCAAAAACAGCAACAAGATAACCTGCAATATTAGCTGAAATGGAAAATGCAATTGCTATGTACGGCAATATTCCTCCAATAATGAACAAATCCGTCCCTATTGCAAGAGTTCCAACGGTCAAAAATAAAAATTCTGATTTCATCATGTCACCAATAGTTCAATATTTTTAAAACTATATAACTATGAAATACTTAAATATTCGTTTAGTCTATTACTTATTGTAGATATGAGATATTTTCCGTACCCGGAGAAAGAAGCAATAACGTTAACTGGAATCATGTACGCGCTGAGTGACACAATTCGATTACAAATAGTAACGAAACTAGCTGATGATATAGAGAATGGAGCATTTGAATTTAAGTCGATCTGTAAACCACCAACTCTTGCATACCACTTCAGAATTTTAAGGGAAGCAGGAATAACAAGAACCAGAATAGAAGGAAGAAACCACTACATTTCCCTGAGAAGAGAAGAACTTGATGAAAGGTTTCCAGGATTGTTGGACTCTGTATTAAAAGCTGCCAGGGAAACAAAGGATGTAGCGTAGTCCTCTCCTTACTAACTTTTTCGGAATGTTGTTTTTCCTGGTACTTATTATCGTGCTATTCCAGATTATTGGACCAGATGCAACTTTCCACTTTTCGCATACTTCAGTGAAACATGTTTTCCACAGTTTTCATGTATATGTCTTTCAGTTTAGATATTTCAATTGAGATTATCTCAGATTTTCCATTACCAGTGATCATTGGGAGTTGCAGCATTTTATTACGTATTTTCTTGTCATTTTCAATATATTTCCATGCGTCATCCAATGTCGTTTCTCCTATACCCGGTAAATTCATTTCATATTTTTTCATAATATTGTTCAATTTCTCTCTCAGGGTTGAATCTATTTTCCCCATGATTTCTGCCATCAGCATCTCTACCTGCATTCCGTACAACACCGCCATTCCGTGACTGATTTTATTTTCAGTAGCTGCTTCCAGTCCGTGGGCCACTGTATGGCCAAAGTTTAGCTTAAACCTATATGTGCCTGTTTCTTCCGGGTCAAGATTGCATATTTCTGCCTTGGCAAGAGCATTTCTTATTATGAATTCTGGAAGTTTTGCTCCAGATATTAGTTCCTCCGGATCAGTTTTCTCAAGGATATTTATGATTTCATAATCCAGTGAAAAACCGTGTTTAATGGCCTCCGGCAATCCATCAAGGATCAGGCTTGAATTTCCCATTATAAATTCAGTATCTGCTATTATAGTGTCTGGGTTTCTGAATGATCCAAGCATATTCTTTGCATTGTTCAGGTTTATACCATTCTTTCCACCTATTGAACTGTCTATCTGTGACAAAAAGGTTGTGGGATATGCTATAAGCCCGGTGCCTCTCTTAAATGTGGATGCGACAAACCCAATAAGATCGCCAAGTGTCCCTCCTCCCACATATGAAAGAATATTATCCCTTCCAATATTCTTCTTCATCAGTATTTCACAAACTTCTTCGTATTTTCCAAGGGATTTTATCGACTCTCCGTCATCCATCACTATCCTTCTGGTTCTTTCGATCCTTTCTATTTTTTCCGGAAACAGTTCATCAATAACCTTACTTATGAATACAGGATCATTTCCTGGAAATCCATATCCTTCTATTGCTCCCGGTCCACATATATAATCGATCCTGTGCTCACCAATATTGATGGTTTGCTTTATTAAAGCATCCGACATTTTTTACACCATTTTTTTAAAGCGCAGCCAGTAAATTACTAACTGTTTTTCATTTTTTTTCTCATGCCAAAGTTTCTTAAAGGATTTAATAGATTTGTTACTTATGTATAGAGGTTCGCTATCAATAGTCGTATACGAAAACTTTTCAGATGATGCAATGAATGCGATCATACAGAGGCTTGAGGATGTAGGCAAATTAAATCTGCTCATAACAGATGGTATAATGCTATCTACGGGGTTTCTGTCACGCTTAAGGGATGGAAATGTATCCATTCAACGGCTTCTAACATCACATCAGTTCATAAGGATAATGGGAGAACAGGACATGGAATTCTGTGTTGCAGTTCTGAACAGCAGTGTAATTTCAGATTGGGATTCAGGTGCAGTGAATTTCATGCTTGATGCGATGGCCATATGGCCAATATCCAGGGGTCTTACCGCAATGGTCCAGTTTATTGGAGTGCCACCACTTAAAGTTAGAACGAACCATATTATGAAAAGGGCATATTATCAAGATGGTGTAAAGGAGGTAAAAAAATGGGGAGAAACACGTCAACCTCAAGGCAAGTTATGGAATCTTTTGCACAAGCAATAGGCAAATTTGCGAATTCCATGCCCCAGGAAGACATGAAAATATTTCAGGAAATGCTTATTTCTGGAAGAATACATGCATCGCAATTCGATCTATCAACAATTTCCACAGAATCTGCGTTCATTTTATCAATACTGATAGAAATATTGAAAAAATTCAGTGAAGACTCCCGATGAAGGAAGAAACTATAATTAATGTGAGTCATAGGCCGGATCCTGTAATATGGATTTACGACGGAAAAAGGGTAGAATACAAAAAATTGAAGACAAAAAACTGGATATTCGTAACTGGAGACAGGTTTGACCTGGAGTTTCTTGAATCGCAGCTTGACATTGCTAGGAACATTTCATATGAACATGCACACGAGAAAGATATCCATGGAGAAAATTATGGTCTCAAGGTATATGTTTCATTTTCTGCTGAAAGGAGAATAATAGAGATAATACACTCAATTGGAGGTGGGAGAAAATACAGAATATTCAACGGTCTAATGGATCCAGATTTGAAGATAATGGCAACATCCCATCTGAGATTATTTAACTCTGGATCTGCTCTTGATTATTCATCACCCATTCCATCCATGGAGTGCAGCATATCATACATCAACGGTAATTTTGACCATGCATCCATAAACGGCACTTCATTTCAAAGCGAATCGAAGGCTATTGACGCTTTCCTTGAAAATTTCCCGCATTGTCCCTTTATAATATACAACAACGCAAATCAGATGGCCCATTTTTTACTGAGAATGGGAGTTCAGGCTGATACATACATAAAATTCAGGTTGGGAAAGGAGAGATCATTCATGTCATACGGCAGGGTAAACCACTCTGATTCCACAATACATATAAGGGGAAAGGTAGCAATTAATTCCAGATCTTTCATGTATTCTGAAGGCGGGATTTCTGGACTAATGGAGATCAGCATGCTCACAGGCCTACCACTGGAGACGGTCTGTCGTGTAACGCCTGGAACGGCAGTTTCATCAATGGAAAACTATGATGCTCTGGATTCTAATATTCTGGTTTTAACAGATAAGGACGATCATGAAATGGAAAAACCTGTTGAGGTCTTCATGGATACTGATAAAGGCGGGTATGTAATGCAACCATATCCCGGTCTATACAGGAACATATACGAACTGGATTTTTCATCTATGTATCCATCCATAATGCATCATTTTAACATGTCTCCAGAAACCATTGGTACACATGGTTTCCAGAAGTTACCGGGTGACAATCCATATTTTACCATGGCACTTGAGGGGTTTATACCATCATCACTGGACAAGCTATTGAAGAGACGACTGATATACAAATATAACAAGAAATTCAGGGAAGATTTTCGTCAGAGGGATAAGGTCCTAAAATGGCTTCTGCTGACATCATTTGGATATACGGGATTCAAGAACGCCAGATTCGGGAAGATAGAAATGCACGAGGCTATAACCTCAGTGGGAAGATGGGCTCTCCAAAGCGCTATGAGGATAAGCGAGCGACATGGTTTCAAAATAATTCATGGTATAGTCGATTCCCTATTCCTTTCGGGTTCAGGGAATATGAATGCAGTATTGAGGGAAATCAGAAAGGAAACATCCATAAACATTGTCATGGATGGATATTATAAGTGGATGGTATTCCTGCCGGCCAGGTCAGGGCTGGGAGCACTAAATAGATATTTTGGGCTCAAGTATGGTGGAGAGTATAAGGTGAGAGGTATAGGATTAAGGCGCTCAGACTCACCACAGATAATTCTAAAAATGCAGGAAGAAATTCTTGATCTCCTGTCGAATCTAAATTTTGATGAGAATGAGGATCATATCTGGAAAGAGTATTGCAGTATCAGGGATAGATATGTCAATCATTCAGGTTCTTTTCCTGCGCAAATGTACGGGTTAAAAATAAGACCTTCAAAATATGCTCAGGATTATGGTGTAAGGAATTTGCAGAAAGCCGCAATACTGAAGTTGCAGGAACAGGGAAGGGATGTAATGCCTGGTGAATCCGTGAAAGTTGTGGTTAACAGTTTCAGTGGCAAGATACTCAATGACCCGGAATTGCCTCCGGACAGAAAATTCTACAGAACGTTAATAGAAAGAAACCTTGAACCATTTGATTTCATGTTCAAGCAGATCATTGAGGAAAAAAATCATGATCTAATATGGTGGTCTAAAAAACTTCAGTCAAGTATTTCGTAGATTTTTTGCATCAGTGTGGATACAGGAGTATCGTTAATCCCAAGGAATTTTTTCACCCCAGATCCCTTTCCCTGTCCCTTTTTAGTTGAAGTTATTATGTCAAGTGTTTCAAGATGCTTAACAGAGCGGTAAATAAAGGACTGATCGGGGGGAAATAAATTGTAGTTCTCAAAATTAATTTTTGACTGCTCCTCAAGATCATCCACCGGAACACTACTGATCTTATCCAGCAGCTGGCAGAGTGAAAGAAGAACAATGAGCTCCCTCCTATCCAATTCCATCAGTTTACTCTCCGTGATATATGGATTTATCAGGGAGGCTGCGGATCTAATATTTTCTGGAAGTATGCTTGGAGATTGCGCGTATTCGGCCATAAAAGCCGACTTCTGGAGAATCTCAATGGCCATCCTCGCGCTTCCAGAATTTGAACTGATCTCTGATATATTCCATAAGAGGGAATCAGATATTGTCCCAGGAAACAGGGACATTGAAACTCTATCCTCCAGTATTCCATGGAGTTCTTCCACTGAATACTTGGGAAATCTGATTTCATTGAACAAACCAAGTCTTCTGATCTCACCTGAAGACATATGAAGAGCAGGGTTGTCAACGGAGACGAGTATTATACCCATATGTATACCATAAAGTTCTGAAGATCTCGTAAGCTGATATAATCCTTCGGGGTCGGTCCTCACAAGATTCAGGCACTCATCCACAATAAGCAAAATTGGCTTTTCAAATGTTCTCGAGATGTTCTTGAATATAAGTTCATAAGAACTCTTGTCCACACTGCCGGCAACCCCACTTTGCATAACCCTTCCAGCAATTGTTCTGAAAGAGCTGATTCCAATGGCATTCTGGTAAGATACATGGAAATCCGAAAGTGTGGATTTAATATATTTCAGGGTAACAGTTTTACCAGTTCCAGACTGTCCAAAAACAAAAAAGGTACTGGATATTCTTTCCCTGGCAGGAAATACAACACTTTCCATCAGGGAATTAATCTGGCTTTCCCTGCTGAACAGACGTGATGGAACAAAGGAAGATTCCAGTGGTTCTGGAATTTTTACAATCTTTCCCATTACGCTCTGGCAAGTGCAGACAGAGAAGTTATTTCAGTCGCCCTTTCTATACCGTAGTGCTTAACTTTCTCTATATCAACACCCATTTTTGTGGCTCTTTTTTCTATGAACTTCATCATAAGATACCCGCCTCCAGAAATAATTGTTCCCGTGCCAAGCCTCGACAGGAAGTTACCTCTGGAATCCCTGTATCCATCCCTTCTCGACATCTTTGCAAGATGCCTGTAGGATGCATAGTACACAGCCATCATATCTTTGGTTAACATATTCGTGTTCAGTGATCTTGATTTTATTCTGCCCAGTGGTACGTTAACCAGGGGTGTTGCAGTAAATTCGAAAGGTCTTCCCCCCTCCGAATAAGAATTGCTCAATCTGTTGATCATTTCTATAGTTTGCCAGTTATCACCCTCAGTTTCCTCCTGCTGTCCTACCTGGAAAGTGAATGCCGGTCTCCAATAATTCTTTGTTTCCACATATACACCCTGCCACACAATATCCAACCAACTTCCGTCCGGACCTATCTTAAGGGGAAGTGTCTTGTTTGGCATGTGTTTCCTGGCAAGGTCGTCGCTTCCAGTCTCAATCCCGGTCTGTATCCCAATCCAATTCCTCGGTCCGGTTTTCATTATTTTGGATATTTTCTCCATCAGTTCCGGATAACCGGCAGGAATAGAAATTCTTCCGTGGGTAGGGTTTGATGTTTTAATCCCTTTTACTGACATGACCCCTTCCAGTAACTCGCTTAGCGCATCTTCGTTTGGTTCGAACATATTCCCGTGTTTATAACCAAAGAACTCATCGGAATGGAGCCAGGCGTTTGGAACACCGGCAGCTGCATTTATCTCCACCTCCTTCTTAACTATCTCTGTGGGTTCATATCTCAATGGCCTGAGTGTGACTTCGCAAAAATCACATCCAACTCCACATCCCCTCATCACTTCCACCATTCCCTTCATTGATGGTCCAACTATTATTGGAATCTCATCCAGTTTTGGATAGGCCGCCTTAGAAAATCCCCTTGAAAGGAAAAGTTCATCTTTTTTTGTCACCTTTTTAAAATTTTCATCGTAGGAGGAATAGCCTACCTGGAACATTTTTGTATCTATATCCCCATTTGAGATCTGCTCAAACAGCATTGGAGCTATATCATCAGCTTCTCCCTGAAAGACATAATCAAAATGATAGTCTTCTATTTCATCCCTTAGTATTGTGAACTCCCATACTCCTGGTCCGCCTACTATCAACTTGGCTTTTTTTCCCCTTCTTGCTGCGTTAACTTTCTGCATGAGAATATCCCAGTCCCTCTTCACCCATGCATCAAGTTGACCGCCAAATAGTGCATAATAGGACATCGTCGTAGGTCCGATACCAAGTGGATCCATAGTAGTAAGTCCTATTATTTCAGTATCGTCCTTTATGAAATTTTCAAGATAATCTTCATGAGCGATTACGATGTCTTCCCTTCTGTATTTTCTAAGTAAACTGGCCTCAAGTTTTCTCAGGGCATATGGTGCAAAGATCACCTCACCGCTGGGTTTAGCTGGAGGAGCTGGACCCTTTAAGAATTTGTAAATTCTCTCCGGAACGGCCTTTCCGGGAGCGCAGGGTAAAAAGTCCAGTAAAGGGAAGTTTCTGTACTCGTAGCTTAATGTGCTGTCGGAAATTAATACAATTTTAGTCATACGATTCCCTCATTCAGTAAAATGCTTATCATTCATAAATATTATGAATTTTCCACCAGCAGTATATATGGTTTTTCCACTTGTGCACACTTCATTTTTCAACCCTATCCTTATGTCAAACATCATCTGGACCCCATTTAGATTTTTCCAATTCCAAATCCTAAAAACTGTTCACCGTTATTCGATCCCATTACCAAAATTCCCACCCTGTATACTGTTTTGATATTGTTTGGACTAAACGTTTGCATATGTTCAAATGCCAGTGATGTAACATTTAGGAATAGTTTGATTTCAGTGTCATTTTTGAAATTTGAAATCTCCACGTAGTTATAGTTGTTAGTGGAATTGCAATTGATTCCGTTGTAAATTGTTTTAGTGTGAACAAAGGTTGTAATATTGGTAGTATCATTCACCATGTGAGTTACACCATTGGTTGTGATCTGTGAGGTACCAACGGTTACATTTCCAATACTGAATATAAAAACTGACGAAGCGTCTGTTTTTACAGTAACATTGAATTGAATTATACCAGGAGAACTGATTATTATGAGAGGCTTGTCTGATGTTGCTGTTGCGTTCAGATAACCAGCACTTACATTCAGATGGGTACTGCTATCAAAGATCGTGGTGTATGTCATGCCCGCGAACACGATCAGGACGACAGCAGTTATGGCTAGGTTAGCTTTTTTGCCTAACATAGAATATCAGATTACATTTTTGTATAAAATAGTTGTTAATAGTTTATAACTGAATCAATTACTAATTAACTATTTATATAGTTGCTGAATATCTCACTGATACGTTATGGTACAGTACAAATGGGTAGCACTATCCAACACTACACTGGGAGTATTGATGGCATCCATAAACGGAACTATTGTTCTTATTTCTCTTCCAGCCATTTTCAAGGGAATCAAGATGAATCCATTCGCAGGATCTTCATTCCAATATCTCCTATGGATCCTTATGGGTTATATGATGATCACAGCCGTTCTTCTTGTCACGTTCGGCAGGCTGTCGGATATTTTCGGTAGAGTGAGATTATTTAACCTCGGGTTCTTGATCTTTACAATTGGTTCCATACTTCTGTTTTTAACACCGGGAACAGGAGATACTGCAGGATTGGAACTGATTATCTTCAGGATGATTCAGGCTGTAGGCGCTTCTTTCCTGTTTGCAAATTCGGCAGCAATAATTACGGATGCTTTTCCTGCTAACGAAAGAGGAAAAGCAATGGGTCTAAACCAAATAGCAGCACTTGCAGGATCCCTTGTCGGTTTAATACTTGGAGGGATACTTGCTGTGATAGACTGGAGACTGATATTTCTTGTAAGTGTTCCTGTTGGCGTTATAGGAACACTATGGTCATATCTCAAGTTAAAGGAAACCTCGTCAAGGCACTCAAATCAGAAGCTGGATATACCTGGAAATCTTTCATTTGCAGGCGGTTTAACTTTAATTCTTCTGGCTGTGACATACGGCCTAATGCCCTATGGAGGCTCAAACATGGGATGGGGGAATCCATTTGTATTGCTTTCGTTGAGCATTGGAGTCGTATTGCTTGTAGGGTTTGTATTCATAGAGAAAGTAGTAGAACAGCCGATGTTCAATTTGAAGTTATTCAAAAACAGGGCTTTTACTACTGGAAGTTTTGCAAGCATGTTGCAGTCAATGGGCATGGGCGGATTGATGTTCATGATAATTATACTACTGCAGGGAATCTGGCTGCCACTTCACGGATACAGTTATTCTTCAGTTCCATTTTGGGCAGGCATTTACACAATACCAATGATGCTTGGATTCGTGGTATTCGGTCCAGTAAGCGGTGCACTATCAGACAAGATAGGAGCCAGAGTGATATCCACAGTTGGATTATGCATCAGCGCAGTTGCATTTCTTTTACTGGCTTCACTTTCATATAACTTCTCTTATACACCTTTTGCACTGATGCTCTTCATGATGGGTTCGGGAATGGGAATGTTTGCAGCTCCAAACATAACTGCAGTTATGAATTCCGTTTCTCCCCAGATGAGAGGAGTTGCATCGGGAATGAGGGCAACCCTCCAAAATACGGGTCAAACGGCAAGCATGGCAATATTCTTCACAATTGTGCTGGTATATCTAACAAAACTTTTACCAGGATCATTTGGTCCTGCTCTTTCCAGTGCGGGTGCACCAGTTTTAATCCCAATATTCGATAAAATTCCCCCAACCTCTGCCCTGTTTTCAGCATTCCTTGGAATCAATCCTGTGGGTACCATACTGGCGGAAGTTGGACCTCTTGCAAGTTTGCTACCTGCAGGGACAAAGGCAACGCTTACCGGTAAAATTTGGTTCCCAACCACACTTGCTCCTTCTTTCATGACATCACTGAGAATGGCATTTATTGCAGGGTTTGTAATATTCTTGGCGGGGGCACTCCTATCCGCCCTCAGAGGAAAGAGGGTTATATATGATGAAACAAATAGCATTGTAATGAAAGAACCGGATTCCTCATCTCATGCTGCAGACACAGTTCCAAAATCAGCAAATGTAGAGGATCTGAAACCATAGACACATTTCAAAATTTATTTTTCCAGAACTGGAATTCTTGTCTGTCAAATTCAAATTATAGAATTCTTAAACAATTTCGACCTCAAATTTATCAAGAAGCCCCATCTGGAAAGCTTTTTTGTAATACAGATCGAGAGATTTTCTTCCCCTTTCTCCAAAGTCAATCGATAATTCATTCACATACATTTTTATAAACTTCGTTTCAAGTTCTAAATCTTTGTATCTCGCATACTGCATCGCGTAAGTCGCTGCCTCCTCAACATGCTCCAAAGCGAATTTTATGGACTTTTCGAAATCTGCAATGTAATTTCTGATAACTTCCTCGCCCAGGGACTTCCTTATTGCATTAAATCCAAGTGGTATGGGGAGATTTCCGGCATACTCTTTCCATCTGTCATAAATTGCTGCAACTGTCATCAGTCCCTTATTCTGAAAAGTAAGCTGCTCATCATGTATTAGGATTCCCGCCTGAATCTCACCCTTAACCACAGCATCAGGAATCAAGTCAAATCTCATTGCTTCAAGATTTGCGTCCTTTTCAACGAGCATTCTAAAAAGTAGGTGAGACGAAGTTCCGGGACCAGGTGATCCTATTACTGCTTTTTTAAAATCCACTTCGCTTTTTGCAACAACAAGCGGACCATAATTAATTCCAAAACTTGCTCCAGATCTAGTTAATGCGTACGTTTCATGAACATTTGCATATGCATTTGCAGATATTGCAGTCACATCATAAAGACCAGTTTCAGCATCGTGATTTAATGTTTCTATATCCTTTATTACCTGTTCATATTCCATTGACGTAGGACTCTTTCCACTGATCATACCATAAAACATGAAAGCGTCATCGGGATCTGGTGTATGCGCAACAGTTAGCTTCATGAATCGGGATAGTATCATCGCATAAAGGAATTTGGACAAAATTATTTCATTATAATTTACGAGTTTCAGTTTGGGCAGTGTCTGAATATTCAGTGAACCTTAAAATTCCGGACCGAACTGACTATTCAGTTTTGATTAAATATAATTATCAGCCTGAAAACTCACATTCCAGCCAGGCGGTCAATCAAGACTTTAAGTTTTTCCTGAACCTCAATAATGAAGTCTGCATCCTTGGATTCCGGATCGAAACCGGCTGATCTGGCGAGAAATTCTGGCATTTGCCCGATAACTTCTGTTCCTGACTCAGTTCTCTTTATGGAAATATGGCATGGCAATAATGACTCGAACTTTGTTGATAACGCAAGAGCCCTGGAAGCATAGGATGCATTGCACACATCGTAAGTTTTCATATCCGTATATGAAAATCCCTTGCTTTTAAGAATATCACTTACTGGAATTTCGGCGAGAACAGCAAATCCGCTGGATGTGACTGTTTCCTTTACTTTTTCGCACATAGTCTCATAATCCACATTACTCGGCTTTCTATATTCTACGTCCATGTTTTCAAATTTATTCCAACCTAAAGACTTTTTCTCAATTTTCACCTTAAATAGTCAGAATTCATTTAAATATCTATTTTAAATCAACTATTTCCCTGATTTTATGTCAAAAATTGTTATAGCACTAGGAGGTAACGCTTTACTCGAAGTAAATGACAAGAGAAATTATGCAAGCCAGGTCAAACGCGCCAAGGATGCATTTTTCCATCTTAGTGAAATCATAGAAAAGGAAGATGTCATAATAAGCCACGGAAATGGTCCACAGGTTGGAGACCTGATCTTAAGGAACATGGAAAATCAAAATCTTCCGCCTGCACTTCCAATGCATACACTCGTTGCAATGTCTCAGGGGTTAATCGGAGAAATACTCACAGAGGCATATGATCAGGTCAGAATGGAATCTGGGATAAGTAAGGAATCTATGGTTATAATGACCAGAACACTTGTTGATCCGGAAGATCCGGGATTTTCAAATCCATCAAAACCTGTGGGCAGGGCATATACGTTGGAAGACGTTCAACAGTTAAAAAAAATCCATGACTGGGAGTTCGTAAACACCGAAAAGGGATATCGCAGGGTTGTCCCATCCCCAAAGCCATTAGATATAATCGAAAAGGGTGCAATTCAAAGTGCACTGATTAATGGGTATCTCCCCATATGCACCGGAGGAGGAGGCATACCCGTAATCAGGAACGGAAATATTCTGGAAGGGGTGGATGCAGTTGTAGATAAGGATTCGGCATCCTACATACTGGCGCATATGATTGAATCTGACGAATTAATCATCCTGACGGACATAGAAGGTGCGTATGTCAATTTTGGCAAATCTAACCAGGAAAAAATTGGGCGAATTAATTCAAGGGACTTGCAGAATTACTATAATGAAGGACATTTTTCTAAGGGAAGCATGGGACCAAAAGTGAAGGCTGCCATCGATTTTGTCCAGCATGGGGGAAAAATTGCGAGGATTGGCAAACTCCAAATGGTCAAGGATTTGATCAGTGGAGTTTCAGGAACAACAGTTGTTCCATGATTAAAGAAATGTATATTTTCCATCGCTGACCATTGCCTTATTCAAAGCGCACATCTGCCTCAAATTTTTTTCCAGCAAATCATCATTGATTGCAAGATCATAAAGTTCTTTTAGTTTGTTTTTCACTTCTTTTGCCGTCAGTTTCTTTCCCTCTATTTTTGAAGCCAAGTTACTGACGTCTTCATAAACATTCCACGGGAAGATAAACCATGTCCACTGTTTATCGTCCACAAACTCCGCATAATAATCAGGTTTAAAAGAAGAATGGCCAATATGCAATAGAGTCGCAGTCTTAAGTTCAGAAGGTTTCAGTTTTTCTGCATATTCCTTTGCAATAAGCATGCTCTGTCCTGTGTCGGTAATATCGTCTACGACCAGTACTTTTTTTCCCTCTATGGAAGCATTAAGACCATACTTCAGGATTGCCTTACCATCCTTGGTTGCGGTAAGTCCCCAGTGTTCAGTCTTTACCGCGAAAAGTTCCTTCAAAACAAGCATATCGGAAAGTATTCTTGCCGGAACAAGACCGCCGCGTGACATCCCTATTATCACGTCCGGTCTGTACTCGGCTATCATTTTTTCATTTATTTTTTCACACCAATTTTCTATTTCATTCCAACTTACTAATCTGGCTTTGAATTCCATACTCTGCCTGATTTATCTAGCCATAAAATAGTTTGTCAATTCCGGATTACTCTTAAGTTAACCCAAGAATTAACCACTGGCCTGATAATTTGGAGCCATAGTTTTTAAGAAAAACTCATCCGTGTCCGGTCAGGCTTTTATAAACAGATTAAACATTTAAGGAGAATTTGCATTATGTATTCATGTCAGGAATGAAAGAGGAGGAGAAAGACGTTTTACGGTATATCGAAAGATTCGCAAACGAGGAAGTTAAACCTCTTGCGAGGGAAATCGATCTTAAGGAGGAGGTTCCGGAGAAACTGATCCAGAGGATGAAGGAACTTGGACTATTCTCCAGCTATATCCCAAAGGAATATGGAGGATATGGAATGAGTTTCAGTTTTCTGGTAAGGGCCATTGAAATATTATCCACTGCATGCCCAAGTACTGCCTTAGTTCTTGACGGTGCCCTGACCCTTTTTGCAGAACCTGTGCTGATGTTTGGAAGTGAAGATCTGAAGAAAAAGTATCTTACTAGGGTAGCAAACGGTGAAATAGGGGGGTTGGCCCTAACCGAGCCATCTGCAGGAAGTGATGCAGCTGCTATTAAAACATCGGCAGTACGGGATGGCGACAGCTTCATTATCAATGGAACCAAGATCTTTATTTCAAATGGAAGAGTGGCAAAATTCTTCGTTGTAGATGTTGTCACGGATCCTTCAAAGGGTCACAGGGGGATTTCCACATTTGTTGTGGATTCAGGTACACCAGGATTTTCCATTAGCAAGGATATACATAAAATGGGAATAAGGGGATCATCAACGGTTGAGCTTTTATTCGATAATGTAAGAGTTCCTGAATCCAATATTGTGGGGAAATTGAATGAAGGATTCAAGGTTGTCATGGAAACTCTGGATGCAGGAAGGATAGGAATAGCTGCGCAGGCACTTGGAATAGCGAAAGCTTCATTCAATGAAGCAGTAGAATACACAACACAGAGAAAGCAATTTGACCAGCAACTCTCAAACATGGAGGGGATACAATTCATGATTTCCGATATGGCAACTGAGATAGAAGCGTCAAGGCTCCTGACCTATAATGCTGCGGAAATGTGGGACAACCACCAGCCTTGCATAAAGGAATCCAGCATGGCAAAACTTTTTGCTTCAGATACAGCAAACAGGGTGGCAACAGAAGCACTGCAACTCTTTGGAGGTTACGGTTACACTGTTGACCTGGATGCTGAAAGGCACATGAGGGACGCAAAAATAACGCAGATTTATGAGGGTACAAACCAGAT
>JAJZXP010000122.1 GCA_021806345.1 Thermoplasmata archaeon
TTATTTGGTCTCTTCAGACTCTCCGCTTGCGTCAAAAGCATGTAATGGATGTGCTTGATCATCTCCTATCAGAGGAGGTTAAACATAAGGCATCTGAAAAAACGGAGAACATGTCGAACTGGTCGGGATTCGATTAAAGTTTTAAGCGAATACTAACCATAACTGAACACTCTGTACCATTGTGTCATATTCACGCCTCAAAATGATGTTATCAGTTATACTTGATACAGGTGTCACTTTAGGAGGTTATTTCAAGTTTGATTGAAATCAATGCTCTTCCAGAAGTTCCTCTATTCGCTTGGTTATCCCCTTCCTATTCTCACGCTCGTTTTGTGAAGAAATGTGAGACCGCTGTACTTCATTCCAATAGTCGTAGTCTATTTTACTATTCCTCCTTTCTCTCTTGATTAATACCATCTATTCATCCATCCCCTCATATCTTTTCTTAAATTCGCTGATATACAGATTTTTCATATCCTTTTCTTTGGTCATCATTTCATTTATTTTTGATCTTAGTACGTCGATTTCATCATCTCTTATTTCTCTTATGCTATTTTCACTTATTATATATCCATCTGTTCGTGTTCCAACTCCGAGCGATTCTTCCGCATTTATCTTAGCATAGGCTGTCATAAAAAGCGAGTTTTGCATTTCTTTTCTGGGGTCATAACTTTGATGCATTAGAGTCCAGTTTGCAGACTCAAAGCCACTCCCAACAGCATCATATCCAATGCTATCAGTAGGTACATAGTCTCCCTCTTCTATTTTGAAGATATGCGGCCCATATGAATCAACACCTGAGATTAAGATTTCAAGTTCACGATACAGTGTCTTCCTGTTATCTTCAATGGTTCTACCCACAAACGTTAGTAATTCTGATGGAACATTCTGCCTAAAGACCTCACTTAACGTCTTTCCATAAGGAATTAAGAGTGACTCAACGTTTTCCTTTATCATTTCATTAATAGTCTTCACACTCAGTTTTGCAATATCGCGCACTGTTCTAATTTCCTCTTTCTTGGAACGATTACCGCTGATACGCTCAATGTTTTCCTGTAATCTCTGAGAAAAGTCCTCTATAAGTTCAGCGGTGACTGCAGCTCCCATCACCACTCGAATAAGATCAGACTCAATGAGCTTATGAAGTTTACTACTATCTGTTTCCAGGGCTATGTCCCTGTAAGATAACATCTTATCAGCGACTATTATGCATCCATGACCATCTTTACGACCTTTACCGTATATTGCAGAAACTATAGCAGTCATTCATATCTACAGTTTGTTTTCCTTTATAAATTTCTTTTTCAATGAGGAGAGTTGAAACAGACAAATGCTACTTATAAATACTCGTTTATGGGATGTTCCACGAAAACCAGCGCGGCACGAGACCCCCTAATGTTACACTAAATCCGCACTCAGCGAAGCGACATTGTGCGGTCAAAAATCCCCTTCCCCTATTCCCCTCAAATTGCACTCCGCAGGAGAGAATAATGTGCCCGAAGCGAGCCGGAAGTCTTGCGTAGCAAGACCGAGTGGTGTAAGCGTCAGTGGTGGGTGGTGTGGAACACCAAGCGTAGCGTAGGTGTGTAGCACCACCCATACACCACGAGCGGCGAGCACAGGACACCACCCTGAATAAGCAAAGCGAATGAAGGGCTCTTCGAAGAAGAGTGCGAGACGTAAATCAAAAGAGGGGTGGATTGCGTAAGCAAGACGGGGTGAATTTTGATTGAAGGCGAAGCATGGGGTCCTGTGCTCGGCGTGCAGGCGAGCGAAGGGCACATACCAATATGCGAAGGCTCAAAGAGGGGTAGGGGTGAATTTGAGCCGAAGCCTACCAAAAGGTATTAAAATCTGAAAGAATATAGAGTTACAATATGACCACAGCAAAACAGTCAAGGCTTGTAAGCATACCCAAATCCGATTTAGAAAGCCTTGAGGCTACCATAGAAACTCTGGAGAAGGAGTATGTTATGGATCAGCTGGAAAGAAGCGAGCAGGACATACAAAAGGGCAGAGTAAGGAATGTGCGAGAGTTCCTGAAGGAACTCTAATAGTACTTCTTCGCTTCTCCTGTGAGTTAACTCTGCAATCTTTTTATTTCTGCCCTGATTTCCTCGATAACGTCCGTGTTGTAGATTGTTTTCTTGTCCCCAGTCTTCATAGAGATCACGTAAAATACCTTACCCCCGTATTTCTCTGTAAATTTTTCGTGAGTTTTCAGTTGCAAAGACCGTTCTTTGAAAATCTCTGGAATGTGAGCCACTCCGCTAGCAGGCTTGATCTGTAAGCCTATGTATTTCTCCTTTATTTTGATGTAAAAATCAACATTAAATAGCCGGTCCCATTCATCTGGAGCTGAATCTATCTTTACTCCCAAAAGCTCTTGAAGTTGGCCGTAAATTGTTTGCTTCTCCGTCGTGTATCCATCGAATGTTCTATTTATGACTAAGGTTACTATGAAATCAATGCAGTCATTTTCTGTGACGCCCTCAATCTCAGCCACGAGAACTTCGGTAATCTTCACATATAGTTTTCTGCCCAAATCCACTAAATGCTCTTTCGGGTAAACATTTGCATAGTAATATGTCTCCCAGTCGCTCAGTGTTTTAGGTGAGCATTTCCTTATTTCTTCGGAAACCTTTCCGACATTTCTAGCAAAGTTAAGCTGGAATCTATTTGTTGCGCTGTTTAATATCCACTCTTTCGCCATAACTAATCACTTGCCACTTTTATAAGATTAGATTTATATCTAAAATTGCCTTCCTGGATGTTGGCCAAACCCTGTCTAACTAACTCTTTGTTTATGAATATCTTATTCTTCAGAAACACATAAGCGGGAACCGTTTCCGACTCTGGTTTTGAATATGAATCAAATTCAAGAAATACTTGTTTTCCTTTAACATATTCATTCAGGTAATCCATCACTTTACCTGATTCGTTTGGGTTGACTTTCACTCCGAAAAAGTGAACCTTGAGCCCCGTGTCTAGTTCGATAGTATCAATATCAAGCACATTAGTAACCCTATATAACTTCTCTGCTCCAAACCTGAGCTTATCTGGAGATATAACCGGAGTAGTGTCCTTTATATTGGGTTCGTAGTCCGTTTCTTCGGTGTTCTCAACACATTTGGTGCGTTCTGAGAACTCAATCTTGTGCTCGTAACTCAGAAGAGTACTGCCTTTGCTTATCTTCTCCTTGATCATCGGAAGGAAATTTTGATTTATTTCATAACCTATAGAATTTCTTCCCAATTCAAGTGCAACTTTTGCCGAGGTTCCACTGCCAAGAAATGGGTCCAATACGGTGTCTCCAACAAAAGAGAACATCTTAATTATTCTTCTTGGTAATTCTTCTGGAAACATAGCTTCGTGTCCTACTTGCCTTTCTCCATTGAAGTACCAATGACCTGAGAAATATTCTTTCCATTCTTCCTTGGTCAACTTAGATCTTTCCTTCGTATCTCTGGATACTGGGCGAGAGCCTTGCTTCTTGAATATCAATATAAACTCGTAATCAAACTCAACGAGACCGTTCGGAGGGTATGGATATGAACCCATTACAGATGCCCCGCCTGTTGTGTTCATAGTGGTCTTCTTCTGCCAGATGATCGACCCCATGTAATCAAACCCAATCCTTTCGCATTGGGTAATAAACTCGGAGTGCAATGGAGCTATCTTGTACCTCCCATAGACAATACTTCTCAGAAACTGATCTCCTATGTTAATACACAGTCTTGTACCAGGTTTAAGCACACGATAACACTCTTTCCATACTGTGTAGAGACTTTTCAGGTATTCGTGAAGCGACTGCCCATACCCTATTTGTCCTTCTACCTCATAATTCTTTATATGCCAATAAGGAGGGGAGGTGACAACTAGATCTACAGCATCGCCCTCAATCTCTTTCATCGCTCTGCTATCAGCATTTATTACTCTTGACAAAATCATACATTCTCATCTCTCATGGTTAATTCTTGCCACTTCAAAGTCTCTTTCTAAGCTCTCCACTTACAATAGATGCATCCGATAATAATATTTGCGATTCCATTGTGTAATATCTGCCTATCTTTTTCTTTATCAGCGTGACAAGACCAAGATTCTGCAAGTAATTGACGCTCTGGAAGAAAGTCGACTTACTCGCTCCTCTGAGCAGCAAGTGACTGGATGCTGAGACCTCGGAATAAGCCTTATTTGTATCCTGATTCTTGATCAGTGCTGCCAGTATTAGCAGGTCTCGATCTCCTAGATTCTTAAGCGTTTCTCCCTCGACTTCGATGTAAGCTTGCTTCAGTGCCGTTGTCACTGAATCCTCGTCCCATTTATTGCTTCTTCCCAGGATCTCAAGGGCCTTTATTCCTATTCTGGCATCGCTTCTGTAATCCCTCACAAGCATTGCGGATAAAAGACCGAGAGCTTCTTTGTCATATTCGTTGAGGCCTTCCTTGGCCCTCATTCTGAGAATTTCTCTAATTTCCTCAGTGCTATATTCATGGAATACTATGTGATCTGGCTGCAGCGAACTCTTTACGCTCTCGTCATTCAAGTTCTTGTACCAGTATACCTTCTGAGTCAGCAATATCAGGTTTGCCTTTGTGTGCCTCGTTATGTGATAAAGAACGTCATAATCCTGCAGGAAATCAATCTCGTCTAATACTACAAGAGACTTGCCGGAGAGCAATGAGTCACATTTGCTCCTCACTTCTTCCACTTCGTGGCCCTTGCCGAATAGCCGAGTTATGTTGCGATAAATCTTTGTAGACGTTGGGTTCTCTCTGACATTTATGTAGAAATAGGGGACAGCTTTGGTGTCCCTGAGTGCCTTTGCCATGATAAGTGCACTCAGTGTTTTGCCCGATCCTTTGGAACCGTAGATGATGATGTGTCTCGGAAGGCCGAGATTTACATAATCAGCAAGATCATCGGTTACTCTTTCCAATTCTGTTCTAATGAGTATCTCATTCGGAGTATAGCTGATGTTGAAAACCTGTGCATTCTTCATGTTGCTTGTTTCTGCTGCACGGGCAGTGAGCTTTGCAGCCATAAACGACTTGGGATTCTTTGTATCCATTGTATCATCTGCAATGCACAATAATTCTCAGATAGTAAGGTTATTAATACTATCGAACGAGTCGAACACATGTGTGTTAGGAAACGGTAATTTCTGATGCAAGAGTATGTGTATCAAAAAACGAGTAAATCTTTACGTTGGGATGATGTTATCCAAACCTACGAAAAATTCCATTTTTTAGAATGTAATGTTCATTGTATCAGTTATATATTATATATAAGAAAGAGCCTGACGCGTTCGGGAACACACACACTCATTCAACCAGCAACCTATTTTCCCTCAGAATTCTAAGCACGGGAGTGATGGAACATTCCATGGACTTTGCTATGGCTCTTGCGGACAGACCTTTCTCTTTTAATTCCAGTACCTTCCTCTTATCTATGAAACTGCCGTTCCTGGTCTTCAGGGCAGGTCTTCCAAACTTTATTCCTTTGTTAAGGGCCTGTTCCCTACCTGCCTTGGTCCGGGAATTGATCATATTCCTCTCAAACTCGGCGAATGCGCCCAGAATTTGTAGCAGGAGCCTTCCGTTGGGTGTGGTTGTATCTATGCCAGGGTCGTTGACGCTGATGAATCCTATGCCCTTCTGGTCCAGATATTCAAGCATTCTCAACAGGTCCGATAGGGAGCGGGCAAACCTGTCTATCTTTGCAACAATGACTACTCCTGGCTTGACATCAAGAGATTTGAGCATCCTTTCGAACTCTGGTCTCTGGGTGTTCTTCC
>JAJZXP010000351.1 GCA_021806345.1 Thermoplasmata archaeon
ACCCAAGATGGCTGGTCCCAAAGCGATTCGGAGTTGGCTATACACTCAATTTCGGTCACCCGGGGACTATAGCTCTCATAACCTTGCCATTCGTGATCATCCTGATCGCAATCTTTCTTCACTGACGACAGGTCGACCCTGAATCCAACTACGGATGGTGTTAAAAAAAAATCATTTACACGATTCAACGCACCAAGGAGGGGTGGGGAAGTGGAGAGTCCCGTTTTCTTACTACATCGCAACAAGAGTCCTACAAAGTGGCTCTAGAACTTTTCTATCGATGAGAGAATACGAATATCTCCATCCACTCTGTAAAATGATCCCTTAGGCCTGCAAGAATATCAGTGGAAATGTTGTGTAACATGAAGGAAGAACCGTATTCCTTCACCGATACCCGGTCGTATCTATTCATCATCCGTTTCGTCTTTGGTTCAATAAGACCCTCGGGTGTTATGCGCCCCTGAAACTCATCCGTCCTGAGCTGGGATCTTTTCTTAGTGCTGTTCCAGTGGCTTGACACCCTGTACAGATAGGACCTGTCCTCACGCTTTGCCACAAGCGTACCCTTTGTCCTGTATCTCAAGACCCGGTCCGGATACTGATTCCTTTTAATGTGGTTAGCCATATTATGCACATACTTAATACTAAACTATAAGAATATTTCTGTGGGAACCGTAAACACAAAAATTTACGAAAATATATTATGAAAAAGCACAAAAGTTAGAGATTAAAGTAGAATGCGAATATTTATTTAGGTTCATATAAATATAACACCACTAAATGCCATTTATTAGCCCCGGTAAGAGAAGAGAATCCACTAACTGGACTGCGAAGCAATATACTGAAGCAATTAGAAAATACCTAGAGGCTAAAGGCTACGCAATGTTTCACGATGCTGCAATTGAAGGGACTTTTGCAGATATGGTTTTCTATCCAACTACTTCAACAAAAGTGAAATCTATAATCTGGGTTGAGGCAAAATACAGTGAAAAGAGTATAGAGGATAAAGATCTTAGAATTGAGATCATCAAATACCTCGAAGAATGGCTTAAGTTAACCCCAGAGAAAAGGTATACATTCTATCTATTCGTTAAGAGAGCGAAATCCCCGAAGAAGTGGGAAAAACTCATTAAATTTAGTGATAAAGATTTCATAAAGGAGTGGTTAGTTAAATCGATTGAAGAAGATCAGAACGAGTATGTTGCTGAGGCATTAACGACCAGATTCGATGAAATAGGTGAATTTTTTATCACCTCCTATGTCGTAGACATCGATATTCCTGCGTTAACTTCAATAACAAAGGACTTAGAAGGCGAATCAGTGTTCTCATCTAGAAGAGCAGCAGAAAAAGACCTAAAATCAATGGAAGCTCGAATTAACGTAGGGATGAAGAGAGACAAATTATATGCAAACATGTTGAAGTTATATA
The DNA here is from genome assembly GCA_021806345.1 of Thermoplasmata archaeon. The sequence continues at coordinate 1,430 of JAJZXP010000351.1, forward strand.
TACCCGAAAGTTACGCAATAATAGAGTATGATAATATTCTGAATGCTCATTTGGATCAAAATAGATACGATTTACCACCATTTGCAAATCTTTCGAGTGATGAGTTAGTAACTATTAATGATGTCAAGATTTTAAAAAGGTTTGAAGTCTTGAAAGGGACTTACAAAATTGTCTCATTGGGTGAAATCGAAAAGGAACATCCAATTCCTCTTGCTTTCCTTCAAAATCAAGTGATAGGGAGATTCTTCATGTGGAAAGGAGCACAGCCAGTCGAAGATAAAAAACTATATTTTTTTCCGTTGGACGATAAAAATTCTCCAATAAAAATAGTTGGAATCAATAAAAAACCTGTTCAAGTTTCAAAGCCACTGTTTCAAAAAAAAGAGCCTCTGGACGAACAATCCCCTTTCCTAATGGACATATTTGAAACCGAAGAAAGGAAGTTTAATTTCGGTTTTCACAAGGCTTTCAGGGTAAAAACAATGAAGATCTGGGATGACTACTATGTTTCCTTGACAATTAAGAAACTCTATACTAAAGATGGAAAGAACCCAGTTGACGGTAACAAAGCTAGAAGGATTGACAAGCACTTCCGAAATACAATGTACAATACTAGTGATTCCTACAAGAGCGTGGCATTATCACTCTTGAATCAACTAAAAAACTCAAAAGATAGAGCTCAATTTGAAGATGGCATTCTTTCCAATTACAAGATTGGGGAGATCTTGGAGTTGCCTACACCATCTTCTCCAGTAACAATAGAACAAAACCAAAATGTGCTTGAGCTAGAATTTGACGAAACACCTGAGGATGATTTATGAAGTTCGACGTTTTGGATGAAGAACCCCTTATTTTCGGTTCTGGACGTGAGTGCATAGATCCAAAACTTGGAATTAATCTCTATGGACCTTCAAGTTGGGACGGGTCAACTGAAAAAGAAATAATAGCTGGTATCGTCGGGACAAATTCTTCTATTGGTCAATTCTTAATGATGCTTGAGAAATTAAGACAGAGAACTAACATCAGTGGTGATCCTAAACCTTGGAAACGGGAGTTTCCGGGGTTAGGGCCAAAATCACCGTTACATTTTGATATTGTGATTGGAAAAGATATGAGAGAGTTGATTTTAGAGGAAGAGGAGGAAAAAGCACTATCGGCAAGTTCAAGAAAACAAAGAATTCTCAACGCTTGTAAATTGTATGAAGAAAAATTTACAAACTTAATGTCGACAGTCCACCCAGCTCCAGAAATAGTTTACGTGCCTTTGTCTAGAAATCTTATTGAAAGAACAAAAGACCTTTACTTTGAAACAGACAGAATCAGTTATGAACGTAGGACTATGCAACCTAGAGTTTACAAGACACAGATTCCACTATTTGATTTCCATCATTTCTTGAAAGTTGTGGGATTTAAATGGAATATCACAACACAGATGGTCAGGCCTAGTACTTATGAAATGACAAGTTCAGGACAACAGGATTTGGCCACCTCCTTTTGGAATTTCTCCGTTGCTACCTATTACAAAGCTACTGGAACACCATGGAAATTAGCAAACTTGGACGAGGAAACTTGTTACGTTGGAATAGCATTTTATCAAGATCCAAGTGAAGAAGAATCAAACATGCGCACAAGTATGGCACACGTTTATCTCAAATCTGGAGAAAGTCAAATCATTAGAGGAATGGGATTCAGATGGGAAAGAAAAGAAGGAAGAGAGCCACATTTGGATTCGAATCAAGCTAAAGTAATACTGTCCAAAGTTATCGACTTGTTCGAATCCCAAAAACGACGAAAACCACTTAGAGTAGTAGTTCACAAGAGTTCAGACTACAGAGAAGAAGAAATAGAAGGATTTACAAGAGCTGCTGATTCAATAGAAAAATTAGACCTAATACACATATATAGTCGAAGCGATAAACGGTTTTTCTACAACGATAACCCTTATCCTCCTTTAAGAGGGACATTGATACAAGGCAAAAAGAGTCCAGCTTTCCTATATACAACAGGTTTCATTCGTGCTTTGGGAACATACCCAGGAAGCTCTGTCCCTTGGCCTTTAGAATTCGAGTGGGCAAAGAAATCTAGTCGTGTTGAAATCCTGGCTAAGGATATCCTAGCCCTCACCCGGTTAGATTGGAACAATAGTGATTACTGTAAATCCCAACCTGTTACAATATCTGTATCACATAAAGTTGGAGAAATATTGGCAGAGAGCAGTTCTAAGAAAATTGACCCCCCTGCATCGTATAGTTATTACATGTAGTCTAAAATTTACTTCTTCTCAAAGCATCTCTAAGAGTCAAGTTGACAAACCCACTAGCGTCGTCATCATCGATATTCCTTATTATTGTGTTGTAAACGTCTTGTTTAACAGATACCATTGGCATATTGGTTTCACCTCCAGTCAATATAATTCTCACTCCGGCGTTAAACGTTTGTAATCTGTTTGTCGATAGCTGAAATAGATAATAATCAGTGATATTCATGGCGTTGTATTCAAATATTACTAAAATATTAAATGACGTCAGAAAATGAGCAACTCGTTAAGGAAACGTCTAAAGAAGTTACCTACAGGGGCATTGCATTCATTCTTTTTCGTAGTGGTATTTGCATTCTTGTATTTTGTGTACATGATTGTGAGTCTATTAGTTCTGATCTACGATTACCCTTTTTACCAATGGATGGAGTCCGTGAGTACCTCAACCCTATTTGGAAGTCATATCGCGTTGAATTACATCGGATTCGTTACTCCCTTTGTAATCAGTCTGACACTATTGATTTTACTCTTTGTAACGGGTAAAGTCAATTTGAATCGAAAATACACTTCTCTGATGATTCTCTTACTTGTTCTTGACACGCTATTTTCCTTGTTTGTTTTTGAACCTAGAATAATAACTTCATCTGGTGGAGGACCGAATCTGCCTGCAATGGTAATTGTTATTTTGTATGTGGCGTACCTAGCATTTTCAGATTCAACTAGAGAAGGATTTTTTTTATCCTACACACTTGGTTATGTAATTGGAGCCATTAGTGATATAGAATCAATAACCCATGCTACTAGAAACACTACCTTCGGAGGAGGCGGCTTTATGGATGTAGACTTTGTCTTTCCATTAATTATATTCATCTCATATTGGATGGAACATTACTTCGCAATGAAACATCGATAAAATATTACAATTTATTATATTGAGCTCTTATATTAATGCGGTCGATATTATTCTTCACAAATTTACTAATACATTCAGATTTCAGACAAATCAGTCTCCATCTCAAATTCAAGAAATTGGTTAATTAAGGGTGATATCCAATATAGACGGATCCCTTTATAACCATCGCCGTTCATAGGATTTGTGATGAAGTAGGTTGGACTACCTATTGCAAAAATCCTTTTATCGAAGTATTTTCTGAAATATTTCACATTTTCGGTAGCATGCCTTTCTATCTGTTGTTCCAAATGTTTATCAAATTGACTTTGACTTCTCTTGTTGAGTTTTTCATAATCAGTGTGCAATCTTTCGTATTCTAAATTATCTGACAATTCTGAGAAATTAAATGTGCCAGGTGAAACTACGCAGTCTACAAGTTTGGAATGGCCATCAGGATCATACGTGCACACTCTGACTAATGAGACTTCATTTATACCATAATAAGGTGTACCTTCATTGTCAATTTTCTCAGGACCTAAAATGAGTACTTCGTAACGCTTACTATTGCAGTATGGACAAAATTCAAAGTTTACATCAATAAAGTCTATAAGTTCATCAGTTTTTCTATTCATTAGCGCAATGAAGTAACTCATTTTATTATTCTGAAATGGTTCATAATCTGAGAATTTCTTTACATCAAGGTTGGTAGTTACATCAATACGGCAAGACTTACCATTGTATGTACCTGCGAAGTCACGTTTATCGCCTATATCTCTTGCTAAGGTCAAACCATAATCAGTACCATACTTATCATAAAAATTCAACTCAGCCTTTAACCCGTAAAGGTGTGGATTTATGGTCTTTTTTCTGATGTCTGTAACTAGGTATTCGAAAGTATCGTCCTTACCTTCAGTGGGATTGTGATACTTGTAAAACAGTGAATCCCTGAGATTGTTGTAATAAGAAGCAGGACTGGATGGACGCGTCATTAACTATTGATATATTGAGGTGTATTTATTACCTTCACATAAAGAACGTGGTTGCTACTTATTACTATATTGAACTTTTATAATAATGCAGGTGCCGGGATTTGGACCCGGGTCGAAAGCTTGGAAGGCTCTCGTGCTGGACCAGTCTACACTACACCTGCTGTTAAAGCCACACGTGATTATATTAGTGATTAAATAAGTTTGCCAGCGA
>JAJZXP010000257.1 GCA_021806345.1 Thermoplasmata archaeon
CTCTGAGGTTGACCTCTCAGATGACATTGAGGCAATGGTGGAATGCAAGTTAGGAAAACTCCCCGCAACAAAGGTTCACGTCGGGCCTCCTGTGGATGCACAGAATGCAATAGATTTCATCAGGAAATGGTCTGGGGGAAAAGCTACACTGGGGCCATATGTCTGCGGTGACAGGCTTTGCGCTGATATACCTGTTGAGAAGCGTGAGCTTGAGGAAGTGGTACGGGAACGCATCAACGGCTTTGTCATCGGTAAGAACATTGACAAGTTCAAGGCAAAAATGAAAATAATAGATCCATCAAAGAGCCCCCGGAAATTCTTGGTGCTTGGCAAATTCTACAGTAAGATTCTTCCTGGCCTATCCCCCTGAGAATATTTCCAGGAAGGTAACATCGTCAGTAGGATGCAGTGTGTCAAACCTCGTAACAGGGCTTCCGTTTCTCACGCAGACGAAACTCTGCTCCTTCAGGCCCAGTTCCCTCATGACATCTTCAACAGTCTTTTCCACAGAAAGCTCACTCTGAAAGCCCTTTCTTCCTATGATCCTGATCATTCCTCTATCACCATTTCTTAAACACTGCAAGGGGTTTGGATTAATATGCCAGCAACGTAAATAGGTGTTTCATTCCATTACAAATGCCAGCTTGTCTTCTTATCCGATGAAAACCGTTCAACTGAAAGATAGCCTGTGAAGGTTTTCAAATTCTAACCAACTTAGAGTGTTGATGGAATTAACCCATGGGCCGAAGGGGAGAAAACTCTGAAATATTATGGGCACCGTTTACAGCAGGGCTAATCTTTATCTCGTTTGCTTGCCAGGCGATGATTTTCATCAATCCAGGAACTGGATCCTAGGTACATTCCCGTAGGGATACATCGGTTCGAATCCGGTTTTCCACATCACCACATTAGTTCATGCGTCTGCAGTATTGAACCAAAAATGTAGTCGAGTCAAAAATTATTATCATTCAATTAGTTATTTGTTTTTTTACTAAATAATTTTATATTAGTTTTGTCCATATCAACTGTAGTTTCAAAGGGTGAGGCATAAACCTCCGTACGCATGTGGGTATAGAAAATGTATTTGTTTTCCAAGTTTGAAATAGAATCACTAAAAGACCTTTCATCCATTTATCTGCCTTCGGAATTAAGAGGTTGGGAACTAAAGAAAAATTACACTAAACTCAATGGTGTAAGCATCTCTAATCTTGTGAGCACTTATTGTAGTACTAATAGAAAAATATATCAATTAAACAAAGGGATTGATTATGGACAATCGGAGGCTATGATTTTTGGGTCAGCCATCCATGCAATCGTGGAAAAAATATATGAAGCGATGTTACGGTATTCGGATAATACTGATGAATTACAACGATCCCTAAATAAGCTAAAAGAAGAAAATGTGTTGACCTCCCTGATTTGGAACGGAGATAAATTGCAGGCTTTACATGATCTTTCGCCGAATGATATCGAATACGAATTGAAACTTGAAAAAATAAAAGAAACTATGAGGGACCTCATTGATTATGAAATTGAGAGGTTTACAGACCCAAATTTGTATAATGAAGTCCGAATTCTAGATTTAGAGAGGTACGTAAATGGCAATTCTTTATCCATTGGTACAGGTAAAATAGACGTGATTTTTAGATATAAGGAATCTCTGGGAATCGGAGATCTAAAGACAGGAAAGATGTGGAAAGATAATCATGATTCTAAAGTCCAGATTACAGTTTATGCTATGTTATTGGAGGCCGAAATCAAAAGAAAAATAGACTGGGGGGTTGTTATTTTTCCATTCGAAATCAATGATGGGAACAGAAATCTAAAAGCAACTCCTTTTAAGGATATATTTCCCATAAGTTCGGAACTCAGAATGGAGGTTATTGAAAGGTTTGATGAAATTGAGGGACTACTCCAAGGTAATCATTCCCCAGAAATCTGCTACAAATGCAAAACTAAGAGCATTTGCCTTCAGGAGGTATCACTTTGAAAAGAGTGTTCACAAATATCTTTAGATCTCAAGTTATGGATAAAGCTGGAATAGGAGTCTCCCTATTCGAAATCATAGGTGATTTAGATGAAGATAGAGCGGAGAGGATAGGTTACTGGTTCAGTACCAAATATCACAAACCCTCTACGGCTTATTTTCATGAAGGCATTCATTGTTTGGCGGTGGCTACAGATGAGATTTTACCTCCTGAAATAGAAGATGATAAAGATAATGTCAAACTCAAGTTGATCAAGACTAATCACAGATTGTTGTTCAAAAACGATGTTGATAGAGTTACTGCAGAGAATCTATTGTATCGCTCTATAGAGCAACACTTTAAAAAGAGCGACGGCAGTGGTGTCTGGCTCCGTTTTAGAAGTAGTAGGACATACTGCGAACATACTCCTATTGTTGAAGACTATGAATCTGGCGTTCAAGTTTTTCCCTGTTTTAACATTTACTCAGAATACCAAAAGGATCATTCTATTGCTTTGGTGATAGATAGTTCATCAACACTTGTAGAAACCAGATCTTTACTGGACGCCTTCAAGAGTCTTAGCCACGAAGAATTTGAATCAAAATACGAAGGGAGCAATGTTCTGTTAACTGATGAAAAAGGCAAAAGAAGAACACGATACTTTGTTGGGATCAAGAAAGGATACAATATAGATTCACCTTTGATAACTTCATTCAGAGATGAGGAACTCAAAATCTCAGTTAGAGACAAATATCAAAATTACAACAGCCTTACAAACTCGGCTTTTGACGCGAATGAACCAGTCGCCGAGATTAAGAATTTCAAAGGGCAAAACCAACTTGATTATGTTCCTCTGAGTTGTCTAAAATATACTCCAGACTTAAATGATATCAAGGAGGAAAATGAATTAATTAGTTTTTCAGAGAAAATTTACATATCTCCAAGAGAGAAATTTGACAGGGTGGAAAGGTATCTTAGTTATTTTGATGATATCGTTTTCGGTAAATACAAGAATCCATTGAGACTTAAATTTAACTTGAATCCAGAAGAAGCAAATGGGACTCTCGAGGCTCCAAATTTACGTTTTGGAAATGGGAACGTCCTTAAAAGCAAGAATAACCTTGAAGTACGTAATTTAAAATTCCAGAAATTAAATGCCCTGAAAAATTTTGGATACTATCGGCAATCGGACCTAAATGATTTGATTATTCTACATAGACGATCATTCCGAAATGGAAAGGTTGGACGATTCAAACAAGATTTGATAAATGCCCTCCAAGAATATAGTCTCCCATTTTCAGATTCCAATGTTAATATAGCTTCACAATTTGAAAATATTAGAGATTTAAAAAAATTTGTAGAAGGGTTGGATGATGAGGTCATTACGGGAATAATACCTATAGTCAATGATGGTTTTTTTGATTATAAAGAAGTCAAAGAGATATTGAATAAGGATTTTCTCCCCTCTCAGGCAATTAGAGAGGATACACTTAGTTTTTTGAATCCGAATGAAGGTAAGTATAAAGGAATGGTTCAAAACGTCGTATCTGGAATTATTACTAAGGGTGGAGGTATTCCCTGGATTCTATCAACCAGACTCACTTCTGATTTGATAATAGGCATAGACAGCGGAGGAGAAAAGAAGAAAAGAGCATGGGCAACTGCATATGTATTCGATGAATATGGTGAAAAGATTCACGTAAGGAATCCAAGTTATTATGCGAGTGAAGGGATTCCCAAGGAAGATTTCAAGAAATTGATAATTGAATCTGTTCAGCAGAAATTGTCTAGTTCACACGAGGAATCTAAAATAGAAGGCATAACAATCCATAGAGATGGTTTTCTAACAAAAACAGAAAGAGAGGGTCTTGAATCCGCAATAACCAAACTCAAATTAGAAGCAAAGTTGGAGGATGATTTTCATTGTGTATCCGTAAATGTTAAGAAGACTTCAAATTTTAGAATATTCTCTCAAAATGGTAATGAGGTTGAAAATCCCCCAATTGGTTCATATTACATTTTGGATGAAAACCGCGCATTTGTAACTACAACAGGCTACCCAATTTTAAGAAAACCGACAGCGAAACCTTTGTTGATTGAGTTAGTGAATATCGTCGGAACTCAGGATATTTCAAAAGCCGTGCAGGACATTTATTTTCTGAGTGAATTGAATTGGGGTTCTCCCTCATCCGCTATCAAACTTCCAATAACTATTTACTATGCTGACAAAATGGTGGATTTTGCGGACTATGATTCTAAGCCCTCATACCTTCCAGTATAGGTGAAATCCACCATGAAACCGAATGAGTTGAAAAAAACCTTCGTTGAGGGCTCGAAAAGAAGATTAAAACTCTTAAAGTCCGATTTGTTGAGAGTATATTCACGTAATGATAATCATGTCAACCAGCTCATTTTAGAAAAATACCTGGAAGTCATTAATGAAAAAGTAGTCTTGTTTGAGAAAGTAAAAACATCAACTGAGACCAAGAAATATGACATTTCTGAAATTGAAAGTGATGTTTCCTTACTTCTTGATGATATCGTATTAAACTGCAAAGATAAGGATAACCTATATTCGGGGCTCAAGGAGATTTTCTATGAATATGGAATTTTTCTGGTTTTTTATCCTACTATCTTACTGGAATCCCCTGATTTTAGAGTCTTTTCAGATGTGTTTTTTATAGGCGTGCCAATTGGCATTTTAAATGAAAGAACTTACTTCCCGTTGGTTCTCCACGAGATTGGGCATAACATTTTGAGCAAAACTGATTTCAATAAGTTTAATGAAGCCATAACCCTCGAAGTAGGTAGAATTACAGAAAATGCGCTGAGGCCTAGCAATCTTGATCGGGTCAACGTAAGACTGCTCAATCGTGCTAGATTCTATGAACGAGTTAGTGAATCGTGGCTGTCTGAGTTGACTTCTGATATTTTTGGCGTTTATATGGCAGGCTGTCACTATATTGAAGCTTTCGTCCTCTACCAGTTAAATAAGAGATACTTTGCAGACGTAGACGATCATCCAACTAACAAACTCAGATACTTATATTTAACAAATTATTTAGCTACAACTGAATCATGTATATGTGACGAAACCAAGGGAGGAATAGAGGATCTTGTCAATACGGACACGAAACAAGATAACAAATTCAGACTTCTGCAAGAGGAGCAATATCAAGAGTTTGTTTTTGAAGGGTTCCAAGAGGAGATAAAAAACAATCCTCAACTGCCGTTATTGAAGGACAGAGTCAAAAAATTACTTGATTCTCACAAGGGCCATAATTTTGAGTAGTTTGGATCGTGAAATGTTAGGTAATCCTGCATTTTTTGATTGAAGTTACAAATTTTTGGTACAATAACAGATTGGTTTTTATTGTATTTAACTAACTTTTTGAGTCTAATTCATTATTTTTGACGAAAGTTCTTAGGTATTTTCTTTGCAAAAGTTGATGAAATTTCATCGAGTAAGTCGATTACAATTACTCGATAATTGGAATAAAATTCAAGACTTGGTGTCACAAGAAGTGGCAACCTCAGCTCTACTTCTTCCATCTCTTCCAAAAATTCATGAGCACCTAGTTTGGATGAAATGGCTTCGCAGAAATAGCTAGTCAGGAACTCTTTGCCTGCAACCGTGATTGGCACCCGTTTGAACTTTTCTTGAATAAGAAATAGGGTTTGACATGCCCCTCAACCCCTTTTTTTCTATCAGCAACCAACTATCCGTGTCTTCGAAGTTATTTACAAGATTCATTGCATAGAAATTTCGAA
>JAJZXP010000455.1 GCA_021806345.1 Thermoplasmata archaeon
TTGTTTAAGCATAAACTTCCAAAAATCTTAACTCCTAGTACCATTTTATTAACTAAATTTGCACGATCTGCCGTTGGGACATAGTGTGATTTTATAACGTAGCCGCCCATACCATGTTCCTTAGCCATAACAGCAAACTCGATGTCATCTCCGCTCCTGTCTAGGACGTCTGGGGCTGAATGTACATGCATGTCATAGGCACCTCTTAGACTTGACAATATTTCATCTGAATGGTTTTCCAACGACACTTAAATCACCATCAGGTTGTAATTTGACAATATTGACTGCAAAACGCTATTCACATGATCCGTCATTAGTTTCCCAGACAACTCGGAATTATGCACTTTCAGAGCTTTAAAAATCTCTTCATGTTCTCTAATGGAGGCGTCTGCCCGGCCAGGTATATAAGATATTTTGTACTGATAACGTATTATCCTCATTTTAAGCCGCATTGCTATGTCTGCGAGACTGGTGTTTTTCGTTGATTTGTAAATTACATTGTGGAATTGTGTATTGAGTTTGGAGTACTCATCATAATTAGCTTCCCTAATTGCTTCATTCATTTCAAATAAAATTTTTTCAAGTTCACTGATTTCTTTATCAGTTATCTTTTGAGCGGAGATAGATCCTATTAATCCCTCAATTAATGCCCTTGCTTTCAATAACTCAACACTTTCTTCTAGACTTATTCTAGATACCACGTATCCTTTGTAGGGTGTCTGTTTAACAACCCCGATTTCTTCAAGTTTCGTCAGTGCCAATTTGACGGTGTATCGGCTTGTCTCTAACATATCTGACAGATATTGCTCTGTCAAACGTTCACCGGGTAAGAATTCACCTTCCGCAATCTTTGTTTTTATTTGTTGAAACACTCTTTCCATTTCTGTAGGTATTGCATCCATTTTTGCATTCAACATAGTATACAAAATTGCATGCAATTTTTCTATTTAAATATTACTGTGCATGACAATATCTCCGAACCGAGTTAATTTTTTAGACAGCAATGGCTATCCTTACCCGGAGAAAGGAAGAGAATGGCCCTCCTCAAAAAGTCTTTATTCAGGACTGTTTGCGGTTTCTTGCCTTTCTCTCCACGTTATTGACCATTGTTGTGCATGATTCACTCAGTTCCATGAGATACTTCTTGAAACTCACCTCCTCATGATAGAAAAGATACCAGATTGATTCAACAAGCTGTTTGTATGCGAAGAGGAAATACCTGACGCGGATATCCTTGCTCTTTGTCTTTATCCTGCACTCATCCTGTACCCTGAACATGGTCTCAATGTGCCATCGGAACTTGTGTTTCGCAATGATCCAGATCAATGTCAGATGTGTTTGAGGCAAAGCACCAGTCATAGTATTCCTCAGTTCTGTGGTCGAATATCTGTTTCAGGAATGCAGGGTGGAAGGAATCACTGACCCTCCTTCCATTTTTATACATGGAGAATTTATGAAGGATTACCTTCTTCTGGGTCTGGTACATGGATGAGAACTCTTCCTTCACCTGTGGATTCTTGGGCACGAATATCAGGTAGTTCATTTTCCGTTCGTTCAGGGACATGATCAGGTCCTTTGAATAAAATCCATGATCAAACAGTAACAGGTCTATATGGCCCAACAGCGATAAGAGAAGATCAAGAATTGCTGAGATCTCAGATGGCATGTCATTGCCCATGGGTGATGGTATTGATACTATGGGAAGCCTCAGATCATTGTTCACTGTGCTTGCAGTAAGATAGGAAAACTTTCCCGTTACGCCATGTTCGTCAGTCCATCCATGTACCCACAGGGAATCATGATCACCATAGAAATCCTCATGGGTGTAGTCGAATGCAATCATTATGGGGTCTGTATTATCAGATATTGATCTCCCGGACAGTGCAGATATATGGGAGAACAAGGAATCACTTATGCCTTTCACTGTATCCTTGACAGGATACCGTTCTATTGCGGGATGTATTGAATCCGCCTTGTCACCGGCGGTCTCTAAATACGTGCTGGCAACTGCAGCTTTCAATAATTCGCGGTTGAAGTGGAATCCGTTCAGGTATCCCGGATCATGCTTGAGCCTCAGAGCATCGTTAGTGAAGCGCTCCAGGGCGCTCAATGATGTCAGGAGTCTGGTTGGATTGTTCATAGTATTACTAAATAAACAGTCCTTCCTATGAATTCCTTGGGGCAATCCACCTTTGCACTCGTTCCGAATCTTGTCACTGTCTTCACGAAGAATCCCTGTATGCCTTCTATCTCAAGTCTGTTTGTCACATTCATCGGTATCTTTTTCATTAGATATCAAATAGATATTTTGTTCGATTAGGAGAAAAGCCAGGGATAAATTATCATATTATTGAGATAATTATCTTCGGAGATACTGTTAATATAGAAATATTTAAACCCCCCTAATCTGTTAAGCTCTTATGATTGCTATAGACATTTTTCCTGTTGAAAAGGCAGCAGTTCCGACTATAAACGCATATGAGTTGGATACTTCTGAAAATAAGATATCAATTTCAGGAAAATTGGCCTATCGCTTGAGGAAAGAGTTTGGAGGACACTGGACTGCAAACTATGGCAGGATACTTTCAGATAAATCAGTTACAGAGCAACAATTAAATGACTTTTTGATGCAACTCTGGCAATCAAATATTGTACCTTTAGGAAATGTGCGAGCAATCAGAAGAGTTACTGGACTTGGATTGAGCGAATATGATATTGCAACGTTTGTAGCTAAGGGGATGCTTTCTGATCAGAATCTTCAGAGAGAAATTACCGCTGCCCTAAATAAAAACAAAGTCGGAATAAAGAATGCAATCATAAAGAGAGTGGTTGATTTTCATGCATTCGTAGTAGATAATGTTCCATCTATTTCCATATCTGTCAACTCCAATATTTTATTGGAGCAGGACCTGGATCGTTTCATTAGGGATGGGGGAGACCCTATGAAACTGTACGTAAAGGTTAAGCACCAAACAACTAAGGGAGAGGTTATAAGTATTATCGGGCACTTGAAAAACCAACGAGAAAGATTGGAAAGATTGGCTCAGGATGAACTAACTATAAGTTCACTACAGTCTGCCTCTGATGACACTGAAGTACTAACGCTAAGAGTCGGACAAAATGTGTACGATTATCCAGCAAACTCGTTAGAAATCGTACTAACGATGCAAAATTGTTCTAGGTTTAATGTCTCTTCAAGTGAACTCTCGAAACATACCAAGATTAAGCCTCCAGAAAGGTATAAAATGATACATATTATCCAAAATTTGGTAAATGAAAAACTAGTAAATAGTAAGAGTATAATTGGGAAGGCTTATGATTCAGCCAAAAATCCTGAAATGTTTCCCACTATGTTCAATTTACCCTTTGAAGAGCCGGTCGTCATTGGCCAGAAACAGTCTTATCCATTTAAATATGTAAAGTCTGGACTAAAAAAGTACAGTCTATATAGGACTTCGAGGCAGTTGGTGAACAATGAGATTCATCTTGGCGTAATATATCCAAATAACTTTGTTGAAAAGTTGAGGGTGAATAAATTTCTTGAAGCAACAAAATCTGAGTTGGAATCTTTATCTTTCAAAATGATAATAAGTAACATCCTGCAATTTGATCTCGTAGATCAATCTGATTTGGAAAAGAACATAGATTCTCTTATGAAAGATAGAATAGACCTTGTTCTTTGTATTCTGCCAGATTATTTTGATGACGATGAAGATAATGAAGCAGACGAACTTTATCATACTTTTAAACGCCTAACGATAACAAGAGGAATAGGGGGACAAGTGGTTACCTATAAAACTCTAGGAAACACCTTTGCAATTTTTAACATAGTTTTGGGTATTTTGGGTAAAACAGGTAACATTCCATTCGCCCTTTCTAAACCACTAGAATTTTGTGATGTTGTTGTAGGTATAGACATTGCGAGACAGAAAAAAAGTCGTCTACCCGGTTCTAATAATGCAGCTGCGATTGCCAGAGTTTACTTTAACAACGGAAATTTTCTCAAATACGTTATTCATGATGCTCCTTTGGAGGGGGAAACTGTACCATCAAGTGTTATGAGAAGCCTTTTCCCACTCAATGAGTTTCAAGGAAAAAAGGTAGTTATTCATCGTGATGGATACTTTAGGGGAGATGAAATTGATACGTTAAAAGATTGGGGGAATTCTATCGGATCGGAATTTTCCTTAATAGAAGTAATAAAAAGAGAAGCCCCGAGGATTTATGAGATTTTAGGGGATTCTATTGGTGCTCCAAAAAAAGGTACAGTTTTCATGCTAGATGACAAAAACTCACTTGTCGTATCTTCTCCGCCACCATTCTCTGGGGCAACACCAAGACCTTTGAAAATACGAATAAAATACGGGGATATTCAAATGATCCATGCTTTAAGAACAATCCTGTCACTGACTGAGTTACACTATGGTTCAATAAATCCTCCACGTCTCCCAGTTACGATCCATTATAGCGATCAGATAGCTTGGTTTGCGTTAAGAGGTATTAAACCGCCAAATCTAACGGGAGAAATTCCATTCTGGCTTTAAAATTCTAATTAATTCAGTCTATCTATTGAAGAATCTCTCCCAGTGCTTTTGTTTAATCATCTTATTGATAAATTTAACTTATTTCTATTACTACCCTCCCAACGCCAGACAAACTCATTGCAGTAACTAAGACCTCAAAACATGGCTCTTCATTGAGAATCACCTTCCCAGAGGAGATAACCGAGAAGTTGAATAGTCAGAATCAGAACATATAGGATTCTATGAAGTTAATGGGGAGATTGTGGTTGGGAAGATTAAGTGAAATTTGGCATTTTAAAAGATATACAATCAACCTTTAAAAGAACAAATTCACTGTGTTGCCGTCATAGATAAAAGGCGAACATAATCATCTGGGGTCAAGAGGATAACCTTATTTCTACCTGGCCTGAAATCAGAAAGTTCGACTTCCATTTGATTATATGAAATATATTTTGAATAAAGCCTGAAGTCTGTGAAGTGATAGCAACATTTCCATTTATCGCCTGCCATGCGTTTGCAATCAGAGTGATCCTCATCGATCCCGTTGTAAAGAAGCACCGCATCCCCTATTGCATACCAATCGTCATCGTCCTTAAACGCGAATATCATAATGTCCCCGGTATGCAGATTCGTAACGGTGCCCTTTCTTCTCCAGTGCCTATCCCAGCTAGAAGTGGATAGCATGGTTTTGCTAAGGTCTTCTGCGAACTGTGTAATACCTAAATCTCCGACATATTTTGGCACATGCCGTGCAATGACGATTTTCGGAATTCCTTTCATGCTAGGAAAGGTTATCGGGAACATATAATAGTTTCCACCTTGTATATATATATTAGGTGGAAGCTCATTGAAGCGGTGGCTCACCTTTCTGAAGCGATTATAAGCGATTTAAGGCGATGTAATTGCCACTGAGGTAAAATCAATGCCATGAAAGGATTGATGGATCAACTCCTATGCATGGAAATCTGAAGGATGAGATTCACTAATATTCGATCATTATTATATTTCAAAAAGTGATCCGTTAGTATATAAACCAAAGGTGAAAAAAGGAAAAATCATAGGAAATTTATCGTATTTGTGATAAGAATATGTGACAGCGAATCGTATTTCCCATGCCCTCGCGGAACATAGTACGTGTACGATACACAGTGGGCTTTACCGTCGGGTTCGGGATGAGACCTGGTGTGACCCCACTGTTATGGCCGTCACGAGACT
>JAJZXP010000231.1 GCA_021806345.1 Thermoplasmata archaeon
ATGTCTCTCAG
Source organism: Thermoplasmata archaeon (assembly GCA_021806345.1). The sequence continues at coordinate 12 of JAJZXP010000231.1, forward strand.
ATTGATCCCTCATGTCGTCATATTTCCTGATAGTTTCCGGAATGCCCAGTTGTGCCTGACTGCCTGTCCTGAGAGTCCTGGCAAACATGTCAATCATAAGATCATATGCAAAAGCACCTGTCCGCATATACTCATACCTGGGCTTAAGGCTCGAGATCCTGGCTTCAAGTTCCCTTAATTCAATCTCCCTGCTCGTGATCTGCGAATTAAGACCATTCAATTCTCCCCCCTTTTCCTTCACTTTTGAGAATAGGTCCGCTACGGAAAGTGTGCCCTTCATAATCGTATGAAGCCTGTCCACCTCTGCCTTAAGCCCGTCTCTCTCGCTGCAGAGACTTTCCACTTCACTTGAAAGGCTCCAAATATGGGCGTTCAGATTTTGAAGTGTTTGATGCTTTCCATTCACCTCTATGAGCCTCTGTTCTTCTTTTCTCAGTTTTTCAACAGAGTCTTCCAGTTTTTCCTTATCCTTTAGAAATGCAGTGTATTCTGCCAGAACCCTGGATAAATCTTCCATGTTGTATTTACTGGGGAAGGTAGCAAGATCAACGCCATGTTTCCGGCAGGAGACAATAAATGCTCCCAGGCCGTTGTAACCCTGTTCATCAAAGCCGGCTTGCTCCAGGTATATGAGTGTGCCAAGGAATGCATCTATCTGCTCCTTCTCCACTCCTCTTTTGGTCATCTCAGCCCAGAGGTCCATGGTACCCTGGGTAAGGGACTGGAGGTCATCAGCAGATACTCTGTTTCCATCACCTCCCCATTCATTTGCAATGAACCTTATCACTTTGGTGATCATGTCCAGCTTCTCGCCTCTGTTAGCACCGGGAGGCACATCGAGGTCGTTTACTCGTGAAATGTAACTCCATTCCTCCTTGGTCAGCAGGTGGATGCCTCTCCTGGCAAAGTGTGCCCTTAATTCCGGGTCCTGCTTCAGTGCAGTTGCCAGGTCTGGGGCCATATTCTGCACCTGTTCCCGGCTTTGTTTCATTGTCTCCAGTTCCTTAACTGATATGCTTGTTCCGGCGGTCTTCGATTCGCCCTTGTCTATGGCATTTTGAATTGTATGGCGATCATGTTTGAGAATTGTAGCTATTTCTTGAGTTGGGGCGCCTTTATGGTGTAGCTCCCAGATCTTTTCCAATTCCTTAAGCTTTAATGTCATTGGCGTAATAAAAGGAAATTTTGTATTTAAGGTATGCCTATTTATGCTAGTAAAAAGCGCCATTCTTACCTATAAGTAAATTTTTTTGATAATTTGGTTAAAAATGTCCAATGTTATTGGGTATCACTGCTGCCCATGTGCAAAAAGTGGAACAATTTTGGAAATTTTGGGAATAAACTGGTTTATTTCAGGAGACTAATGAGTATATTCTTGGTTTAAAAAAGGTGAAAATTTGGTTAATAATTCTTATTGACTGTTCACTACCATGATCTTGGTTACAGATTTCATTCCTGGCAAGAAGGGAATTTTTGGCTTTATTTGCCCGTGGAACCCTTGCAGTTTCTGCTAATGTATATCTAACAATTTCTCAAAGTTCCAAGTAACTTTCAATAGAAGATTCAAGATATAAAAACTGCTGGATTTTTCAGTATGGTATGTTTGTCTGTTAGCGGGTAAGTCGAAAACTTGTGCCTATCGGGGGTGCATGATTTGAGAATGAAAGTGATTTAAAAAATCAGTTCTTACCAGTTAGCGGGCCAAACTCATAATTCGTTAAATGACTAAATAAAATCATTAGTTCTTTAATATATCCCCTCCGAAAGTTAGAATGAACTCGAACCATTTTAAACGTCACAAATCTTTTTCGGTTGTCTGTTTACTTATTAAATAACTAGCAGGATGTACACGGTGCCTTACTTTAGCTTCGAGATAAGCTTCACCTGCAATATCCTTTATGTGTCTATACGGTGATTTTCCTAAGGTTTTCCCGATAAGGTCACCTATTCTATAATCTATTATTGTAATTTTGTTATGGTCTATTGTTAGTTCCATTGAAAGGTCAACGTCTTCAGAAGAATTCACGTAAGTCTCGTCAAAAATACTTCCATTCTTTTTCTTTACAAACTCAGTGCTAAAAATGCCAAAATCTGCGATAGACAAATGTTCATACCCAATTTTAAAGAACAAACGCCAGAATACTCTTTTGGGGTTTGAAAAGTATTGCCTCCCGAATTTATTCTCAATTTTCAACTGAACTCTTCTTTTTTTAATTAATTTAAAAGCAATGATTCTAGTTAATTTAGATTTGCTATAATAAACTGGAATAGAGTGATATTTTGAAGGCTTTGTGAACACCACATCAAGGGCCTTATTATCCAACCCTTGAAGGTTTCCAATCAACACATTCACATCATCGATTTTGAACATATCATCGCTTGAAAACACAATCCATTTAGGATCGTAATCCAATGCTCTTTTCATTCCCACATTTACATAATGTGCAAAATTAAAATAAAAATCCTCTTTTGCACCGCTTTCTATGAAAATAATTTGCATTCCGGGGTATATTGAATCCCTGCAATTCAGTGCGAACTCTCCCTTTAGATCCGAAGTTGGGATGACAATTACGATATCAGTTCGTCCACATACTTCAGTTATGTAGGGGATTCCTTTTGGTCTTTCTTTCATCCACTCAATTAATTCTCGGACATCAGAAAAGCTATTGTAAAATGCTTCTAAGTCATTAATACATTTACTTGTGAAATAATTATTTTTATAATCCACTAAACTAAAAAAAAGGTTGTCCACCCACCCGTCTGTTTTAGGACATCTAAGACCATACAAATTTTCTATTTTCTCGTTTATCAATTAATTATATGAAATTGATTTTAAGACATAATTTTTTCCTTTCTAAATTACATCCGGGCAATAGGTTCTATAAATATGGGTGGCATCTAATGTTTTAATGAGCAAGAATTGCCCTGATCAACTTTATCCTTGCCTCCATGTTTTTGTTCCCAATGACTTTTGTGCACTGGCCATCGAGGTCATTTCCATATCGTATTCCTTTTTTAGGTTAGTTAGAAATTCACACGTAGCAAGATTACCCATGGGAGTACATTCAAACTATTTCCTTATCTGGAAATAGGGCTCATAATTGATCATCCAAGTGACAAACTTTTTATTCCATGGGCGTTTTTTTCTTATTACAGTGGATTCATTTACGATCCACACATGCTAATATTTCAATGCTGCAATGGATTTCATAGAAACGAGGAAGACAATCTCCTTGTCTATAGCATGGTAGTTGAGTATATCTGCCTACCCTGAGCGTGAGCTGAAAACTTAGAACTTCTTAAGGCAGTTATTTTAGGTATTCATTATAATTTATGAATGATATCTCAATCGATCAGAAAGACGCCAAGAAAATCTACAATTTAATCATGAACTTGTATATATTGAGGTTATAATGTTCCCTCTTTCTGGAAACAACGGAAATCACAATGTCTATAATCATGAGGATTAGTTTGTGCGGCATATCTTACTATACTTGATACGTTTGACATTTCGTTAAATGTAGTACCCCCATATACATTTATGTAAAACTAATCTATGATGTTCCAATATGCTTGATCTCCATAGTTTCACAAATAAAAATTTAAAAGTTAGGTTATATTCAGACAACAGCCTGATTTTCCAAGGTGGGGGTGAGAAAACTCTTGTTGATCTAGCGAACTACCTTACAGATATTGGATTAGAAGTCTTAATTTCTGATAACTCTAATAGCAATGATTTAGCCAGAATTGATTTTAATGAGTTAGAAAAAACAATAAAATGCAAATATTTACCAGCAATTTATATAAGAAGTGGAGTTTTGCGATTTTTATATCACCCAATGCCTGATCCAAAAGACTTATCCGCTTATGATGTTAATTTGATATCTATTCATAGGATCCCATCCAAATCCTATTTGAAGAAGATACTTCCCATTAATGGGGTTATTATTTTGGCCTGCCATGGTATTGGTGTGGAAAGAAAACTATCATTAAATTTTACAGTAAATTTATATCAATTATATATGAGGTTTGCAATAATCAGAATTTATAGGTTAGTTAACCATTCAAGAAATATCAAACTTGTAGTTTTGACAAATGGAACTAAGGATATTTTCACAAAATTTGGGATTAAAGATTCTAAAGTGATTGCTATTCCAAATTCAGTTTCAAAAGTGGGATACGAAATTGGTAGAAACGACCGATCTTTTAAGATTTTGTTTATTGGACGGCTAAATGACAATCAAAAGGGTATTAGAAGGTTAAAAAAAGTTGCGGAGAGAATAATAAAATTTGGACCTGAAATAGAAGTAACAATATTGGGGTCTGGCCCAGATTTCCACATTTTAGAGAAATTAAAATGTAAGAAAATACGAGTTTTAGGGTACATTTCAACTATAGAAAAATTAAATGAACTCAAAGATTCTAATTTATTGATAATTACCTCCAATATGGAACCTTTTTCATTAGTCTGCTTAGAAGCCTTATATTCTGGACTACCAGTTGTATCTAGTCCTACCAATGGCCCCAGTGAAATTTTGCAACGAATTTCAGATTCGGGAACAATCAGTTCATTTTCTCCAACTGATATTACAAATACTATCATCAAATATTATAATCAATGGAATGAAAATAAGGAAGAATACTACCAACGAAAATTGAAGCGCAGCCAATTTGCAAAGGAAATTTATAGCCTGAACCACTTTTACGACTATTACTTGGAAAGTTTCAAACAATTATATGATTCCATGGTGAATTTGAGACTAATTTCAGATGATGCCATATAAAACTATGTATATTTTTTCATACGTTACTCTTTCAAAGCGTTGGATTTATAAGATGATTTCAATGAAGTTAAATCTGGAAGGATATCATTTTGATTAAACCATTAGTGATATGCAACATATTAAACCACGGTAAAACGTACGATCAATGGAGCACTTCTTTTATCATTGCCTTATCTAAGTTGAAAAATGTGGAGAGAGTAGCTGCTGTCGTACCACCTTCCAATGGAGCTGAAGACATAGTATTTCCCAGTAATTGTGATATCTTCCCTTTATTAAACTTTAAAAATCCCTTAAGCATATTGTCTGTTGTTTTTAGGATAAGGAAAAATGATGAAAACCCAATCATAATAGTTTATGGGCCGACAGCCTTTGGGAGAGGAAACTTGCCAAATCTGTTCGGTATGTTCTTACCAATTATAATTACTATCTTCACGAAAAAAGATGTGAAGATTATAAGCCAGGGTAGCGTCTTTACTCACGATTCAGAGACTTTGGGTTATAATAGTTTCTTTGATACTTTACGGAAAAAGATTATAATGATGATAGAAAAATTTGTTTATATTAGAATTAGAACTTACTTCCAACTCAATTTCTACTCTGATAAAATTACTAGAAAGCTGAACGGAAAAATTATCCCAAGGGTCCTTAAAAGCGACTATATTGATCCCGTTACAACACTGTACTTAAATGGAATTGACTCCGTTCAGAGTATTGATAGAAAAAGGAACAAAGACCAAGTTATGATCCTCCTTCATGGTTTTTGGGGACCGCAAAAGGACCTTGAAGTTGCGCTGCAGGCAGTTATGAAAGCAAAACGAAAGTGCCAAAATATTACTTTAACTGTTAGCGGTGGAATTAACCATCATTTCCCTGATTTTGAGGAATATTTTAAGAACATAATAAATAAGTATCAAAGCGTTATCGATATTTATAGAGGGTATGTAAAAGAAAAAGAGTTGTCTGCATTATTTTTGGAAAATGATATAGTATTAATGCCATACCGTGCCTCAGGCGGACAGTCTGGAGTTCTTGAAATGGCATCTTTTTTTGAAAACATTGTTGTATGTACTGATTTTCCGGAATTCCAAGAGGAAAAGAAGAGCGACAAAGTTATCCTTACTTCTTTAAAAAATTTTAGTACTTCCCTAGACAAAGCAATATTGCTCACTAAGTTTATGCGTAACCAAATTGATGTTCAAAACAAAATCGATTTAGTTCATAAGAACATAGAGCAATTCATTGAAGAATAAATACATTTTTAAGAAAAATATCAACATTTGACTAATTTAACTTTTTTGTACTTGTATAGCTCTGCCGAAGATAGACCGCTCTGATCCAACTCAATAGATCTCCATTTTTCTCGGTCTATTTCTGATATCACGGATGTTTTGTTCGAAGCTTTATTATACTGAAGTAGATTTCAGTATTAATGGAAGGCCAAATCGGTCTGATCATATGGTACAGGCTTGAGGGCAAATCCCCTGTGGAACGCACTCGCTTCAACAGGGGTTTCCTGGGGTATGTTGATCGATCCCAATACGGGAAATTCTCCTATTCCAGGGACGGATTCATGTCAGGGATACCGAATGTTCATGCGATGAACTCGCTCTTCATCATCCGCCGTGGCGATCTGGAGAAGGTGAAGGCATTCTGCGATCGGTATAGGGTAGGCCTATACGTGAGAGAAGTGATCCTGACGCAGTCCGATGTGGAGGCTCTTGGCCTATGACCGGGGATTACATCCATCAGCTGGAGAGCACAGTGGAACGCCTCACCAGCGAGAATGAAAAGCTCAGGGAGGAGAATGAATCCCTGAAGAGGAAACTCCTCCTGTACGAGAATCCCCACACACCACCGTCAAGGCAGATGTTCCCGCCGAAGATCACGAATCCACCGGGGAAGAGGGGTGCTCCCATTGGGCACAGGGGAGCAACCCGTGTCCTGGATAAACCGGATGAGATCATCCACGTCACTGCGGATACATGCCCGAGGTGCAATCATTCCCTGGGATCTCCCGTGCGCATGGAGAAGAGGACCATATTCGACATACCGCCGCCACAGAAGGTCGTGGTGACCGAATACGACATTGACGTTTACAGGTGCAGCAGCTGCGGCACAGAGGTCAAAGCAAAGCACAGGGACCTGCCCCGGAAGGGTGACATGGGCATCTATCTTCTCAACTACATCACCATGCTCAAGTACAATCTCAGGGGAGTGATAAGGAGGGTGCAGGAATTCCTCATGGTCAATAACAGCCTCGATCTCAGCATCAAGGGCATAAACGATGCACTCCTGAGAGTGGGTGAGGCCTGCAGCTCCGAATATGCGCGGATCAGGGACAGGATCCGGAAATCAGGGTGGGTGCACATCGACGAGACCGGTTTCCATGTGGAGGGAAAGAAGTACTGGCTCTGGTCCTTCCGATCGGCGGAGAATGATATCCTCGTTGTCATAACAGATTCCAGGGGAAAGGACGTGGTGAAGGAAACAATGGGAGGGGATTTCCATGGCCCCGTGATCGTTGATGGATGGGGGGCGTATTCTTACCTCACCATAATACAGAGATGCTGGGCCCACCTCATCAGGGAGGTGAATGCTTTCAGGACATCGGAAACAGGTGTGAAGCTCTCCGATGAGATACATTCCCTCTTCACAGAACTGAAGGAGTCCCTGAAGTGGGAAGACATGGAGAGGAGGAAGTCCATGAAGATCCAATTCGATCAGAAGATGGAGGAACTTGTGAAGCGTTATGATCCGTACGGGGAACTGCACAAACCCGTGGAGTACATAAGAAACGGCCTCGGTTCATGGTTCACCTGTCTTCTCTACAGGGGCATGGAACCCACCAATAACCTTGCAGAGCAGGCCATACGGGAACATGTGGTGATCAGGAAGATCATAGGCACATTCCGGTCTGAACAGGGATCACAGAATTACCAGTACATTTCGTCACTGCTGGCGACATGGCGGCTGAAGGGAATGGACATGTTCACTGAGATGGACAAGATATTGAGAAAAGAACTGTGCGATTACGGTTAGCTAAACAAATACACTTTTTTTAAACTACGAAGTATATTTAAGGAAATTAGGTAAATAATATTTATTTTTCCCCAGAAAAAACTCTATTTCTTGTAGGAGATCATTATATTCACGTGGTCTTGAAGATGGGGAAATCTCTGCAGCAGCATACTTAAATGATTCCGTTATGCCATCTGTAACGTTAACAGTTAGCGAGAAATTCCCTTTATGAATTCTCTTTCTGACTACATCCAATTTATCACGTGTTTCCATAAAATAGGAGTCTTGAAGTTTATCTTTAAAGTAAAATTCTATGTCATGTTGAATTCCAAAGGTTTCAGAAAAAACTACCTCACTTCCAAATTGTTCTTCAGTGTTATTTTCAACAAGGTTAACAATGCTGTCAAAAATATTTACCGTGCTAACAAGCGAGTCTATTTTTCTATTGGAATTAATCTTTGAAGCATTTGGGTAATGCAAAATTAATGGCACTTTTGTAAGTTTATCATTTAAAAAAATACCATGTCCATAAAAATTTTCGTATTTAATATCTTGCCCATGATCTGAAGTTATGATAACCATAGTATTATCCAATGAGGTTTTTTGATATAAAGCGGCTAAAATTTTTTCGACATATCCCAATAATACATGTGCCGAACTATCATATCCTGCCCTTATCCTTTTTAAGACATTGGGTTCCAAGATATGATATCCAAATAAATCATCTAACATAACATTGTTGGTATCAAATGTAAATCTGCGCATATTATTCAGAATGTATGGATCATGCATTTCCATTAGGTTTATGAATAGAAAAAATGGTTCTTCAAATGAAGATTGTGAGATATTTCTTGCAATGTAGTTACCGCCTTTCATCATTGGAAAACCTTCGTACTTTAGTTTCTTATTTATTCCATAATAAAGTCTAACTAACTTATTGAATTCTTTAAATTTCCTCGACTTTAATAATTCCGATACCAATTTCATTGTAGACAACTTTCCTTCAAGATTAAAGTCAGTTTTTAAATCGTCAGTAAATGTAAGTATTTCATCCAATTCCTCTTTAACACCATACAAGGAATCCTGTAAAGTAAAGTATCTAAAATAATTATCAAATCCTGAATCTGGCGATATAATGGAATTTGCGGAATATCCTATTGTATCATAACCCATACCATACAAGTATTTTGTTATTGTATTGCCCGAGTGCTCTTTCATCATCTGCGATATCTTAGAAGCTTTTAGTTCGTATGTTTCATGTATTCTGTGATTCCCGGGATATTTGCCAGTAAAAATAGATGCGTGTGACGGCAATGTCCAGGAAGACGGAGAAATTGCATTGTAGTACTGCGTAGAATTGTTTATCAATTTGTGAATGTATTGGCCTTCAAAATTTTGAAGGGCAGCATTTAAAACATCCACTGCTGCAGTGTCAAGAACAATCAAAACTATGTTTGGTTTATCCTTTATTATAACCACCGTTTAGCTGAATCGTGTTACACAATCACATATACCCATTACGGCGGAGTCTTTCCATCATCCCTTCCTTGTCTTGAGATCTTCCAGCTCTTTCCCCCGTGCTCTCCATATCTTGCTCCCAAGCAGGAATATCAGAAGTTTTCTTAGAATCATGGATCCCATCTATTGACCTATAACCCTCTTTATATTTTGGGTGAATAGGTAAGTTGTTTGCAAAAATGTATGTCCAAATATCTCTTTCTAAAAAGGTTAAAATTGGATGTATCCTCACATGCTCTGGATTATTTCTTTTTGACATGAAAACTTCGGAGGCTCGAGCTGGATTTTCGTCCCACCTGACACCCGTGAACAGTGCATCAAATCCATATTTTCTGATCGTTCCATTCATTGCAACCGTTTTCAACAAGTGGTTTCCAACTTCGGTTTCTAAAGAATATTCAAATTCCGAACCTTGAAAACCTATTTTTTCTATTTCCCTCTTATTTTCCAAACTAAGACTATTAACTTCTATGAGACCATCTTTAATATTTTGAAGCACATTATCATTCTTTGCATATATGATTTTAAAACCCCACTCATTAGAAACTTTCTCTAATATTTCAAAAGTCTCCTCATAATGATCTCCATGGTCTATAAATATACAAGGTGGAATTTTTAGATCAAGCTCATGAGAAACCTTTCTCACTAAGTCTAGGACAACAGTACTATCCTTACCTCCACTCCACACTACAGTCGGTCTAGAAAAATTAGTAAAAGACTCTTCTATGACTTTCTTACCGATTTGCACTTTTGTATCTAAACTGAGTAGAGATTCTTTTCTCTGAGACTCCATAAAATAGGATAAATAGGTCATATTATTAATTATCTATCCCACTATTTAGCATCAGGGACATTTCAGCATCGAGTGAATTTTAAGATAATATTATTTTGTTTGACCCACTTTATTTAACAAATGAGATTCTTTTACACCTTTAAAAAAGTAGTACAGCCTCTCTTTCCTCTTATCCTTAAAAAATACGATCCCAAAAAACTTGGATGTGAATAGTAATAAAATAAGTAACAAATCTTCGATTGAATTTTGATATGCTACAAAAAGTAAATTCATCAAGTCCTTGACAAAATACTCCCTTTTTGGATCACGGTAATATATCTTAATCATTAGATCCGATGCCAATTTCTCGCCTATATTATGAGATATCAATGCGTTTCTTGATATAAATAACCGAAGATCCTTTAATCTCAAACGCAGCGATAAACTCCTATCGCTATTGTCTAAAAAGACATTTTCATCAAAGCCCCCGATTAAATTAAAAACACTAATTTCTATTAGCATTCCGGAATTTATTAAATCGTGTACTTCGAAGACATCCGCCCCATTATAAAAATTACGCCATTCAAATCTTCCGTCAAACAAAAAATCATAGAATGTGTGGCTCAATTCTGATTTGGAGGGCCCTATAGCACCAACTGGTTTAATTTTTTTAATAAATTCATAATCTTTCAATAGTTTATATAATTCCTGTTGAGGGAAGTATGTATCTTGATCTAGTAATATAACATATTTATACCCATTGTTCTCAGCAGTTTTAATTGAAAAATTAAAAGCTTTGGAAAGTCCAACATTCCCTTTACCCCCCAATATTATGACTTCTTTTCCCCTAGTTTGGTCATGTAGAAAATTATTTTTCAACATGCTCTTGAAATTTTTCAATAGCATTTCATCTTCACTATTGTCGTATACGATGACTCCAGAGAACACCGAACAATTCTTCAAAATAATGTTTTTGTTAACATTGCTTGGGTTATAAACCACAATTATTGCGCAAATATCTTCAATATTTATCATAACGGTTCTTCCTGGAATAAATTGACTTTTTATTCTCGATTTCAATGAATATCAAACAAGTCACAGGTAAAATGAATATGACCAAAGTCATTGAAAAAAGAAAATTGCTAGGCGTAACCCTTGATAAAGATATATTGTGTATAGTTAGTTCTATTGGTATGTTGAAAAACGAAAGCCTTCCAAAAGTAAGAATACTATTATGGTCCACACCTGTCATTAGCATATTGCCTGACATTATACGATATGTCTGATTAGAATATTGTAATCTGAGGGTATTTTCTTGGGGCGCCACATCAATAGTTTCATTTTTGCTATTATAGAACATAAAATTTGTGTCGTTCGATACAAATGTCAGGTTTCCCTGTATTAATGGGCTTGTGAAACCATGCAGCGCATAGGTATTATTATTGATAGAATAGTTAAAATCTTTTCCAATAAAGAAAAGAATGTTGTGTGAGTAATTAGTATTTTGTGGCGTCATTGTATAAGTGTGATAATTATTGATATTAAAATATAGTGTATTATTGATATTGTAAAAATTCAGGTAATCCAAGTAAGGAAGGGATCTAAATACATGAACGGTCTTCCATACATTGCCGTCACTATACGATAAAACAAATGATTTAGAATTTGATTGTTCATAGAATTGAAATAAAGTATTACCAATTTTAGCAAAAAATATTTGGTTTTGAGTAGAAAGATTTGTATCGGCCGCATGAAAGAATAAATAATATCCATACCTTGGAAAATTAGTCGTGTTTAAGTTGTATAATAAATATGAGGTCCCGTTATATGTATATAATGGGATGTTTTCAGTAGATTTAATTTCCGGAGCATCCTTGTAGGTAATTTGGACGTCTTTAGATTTATTAGGTAATTTAACCTTGTCTGAATTAGGTATATATATTCTATTATATACATTGATAGACGTATTACCTATATCCAAAATTGTTGAATTAAATAGTTCGTCATGAGTGTTTATAGGTTTTATGGATAAATTCATTGATAAAACTTCATTCGTTAAGTTTCTCTTAAAGCTTATTTTGGAAACTTGATGATAATAAATATAAGAAGTATTTTGAGGATAAATCAATATTGAATTAAAATTATTTGTAAAATCATAAGTTATATTGTCACCAACAACAGTTCCCGAGCTAAAAAAACCGAAAGGATAGTTTGACTTAGATTGATGTATCTCCCCTCCAAGATTAATTCCATATCCTAACGATGACGAAAATAATATAACTAATATTAAGCAGACGAACACTATCTGCATAGTTTCTGTTTTAACGTAATTTAATGCTTTCTCGTGTAAACTATCTTTCTGTATTATAGGGTGGGAATGACTTTTATGTAAGTGTGTTCTCCAGGTATTCAAATTATGCTTCAATAGTAATTTTAATTTGTAGCGCTTTGATTCAGTTTTAGACTCAAGAAACACATAAAATGATAGTATGATCAACATTAAGAAACCTAAAAATATTGAAATCTTAGTAATAGTTTCTGCCAACGGGTATTGCCATAAGTTTAAGTTTATGTGAAATTGCAAATAGGATAGGTAGAAGATACCAGAACCATTTGTTCCAAGGTCGGAATCATTAATTAAGTATATAACTAAAAAAGGTACATAATATAATTGCACCATAAATAACGTAGACCAACGCAATATCTTTTTAGAATATATCGCAACAAAGATAATTAAAAAAACCACTAACCACGAAAAATCATCAAGACTAGATATTGAAATTAATAAAAACAATGAAATAAACACTAACGTTATAGAAACTAATATCTGTCTATTGAAAATCCTCATAATTACCGGTATTGCAATTATTCCCCCAAGGAACAATAAATTAAAGACTCCCTTTAATAAATACTGAAGGTGATCTGGGGGCCACAGATTTGGCCCTAATAGAGATATAATTGTAAAACCTACACCAGAGGCGGTTGTAGTCGAAACAGAGCTAGTGCCACCAACTAAATTAAATAAATTCAGTGTTGTGAAAGGGAGGTAGAGTGTTAAAAATCCAACTATAAGGGAAACTATAAATTTAATAGCTCTTTTAAAACCTCTTTGATACACTATTAGTGTTGGAATAATCGCAATAGGTATTAGATACAAAAAAGCGGAGTACCAGATCAAGATTGAACCCGATATTAAGTAAATTAAGCTACCCTGTTTTCTTTCAGCTAAAATTAAAATAGTATATAGGGCCATCAACGTAAACATTACACCAATTGGAGGTTGTTGCAATTGTATAAAATTTACAAAAAATAGAATTGGGCTAAATAATATGCTAGTGAAACCCAATATGGCTCTTCTCTTATCATTAGTAAAATGGAGAATAAACAAATAAGATAAGTAACCAGTCAGTAAAGAAAAAAACATTTGCATCAGTTTCATAAATTGTATTGTCATGAATAAGTTGAATCCACTTTCAACGTAATTTATAAACATTGGTAACAAGAATAAGAAGAAATTGGGTGGAAATTGATTTGGATAGAAAGTATAAGGATTTTGTGAAAGGAACAAATAGCTTGTAATCTTAAGGTAATATTGCATGTTATAAATGTCAAATGTTAACAGGAATTTGATAGTAATTATCGTAAAGATCACATAAGCGAATAATACTGTTAGAAAATTTCTTTCGAGTTTTATTCCAAGAAGGGGCTTCAACTTATCACTTTCCCAAATGTTATTATAATCAACCTTATTTTTTCAGTTGTAAACATCCTAATAAACGATAATTTAGTACGATTGAAGAAAAGCAATGAATCGCGTAAGTTATAGTTATATTGTTTGTTATTGTAAAAAGGCAAGAAATATCTCAATTGGTTTGTTTTGCAAAGACCAAGGAATATAAGTGAATATAAACGGTTAATTAGGATTAAAAACTTTATAACAAAGTTACCATCTATAAGAGTTTCCCCAAAATCTTGAAAAATCATAATTTTATTAACACGAAATATTTGACCACCGTTTAGTCTAATCCTACTCGAGAACTCATAATCTATTGCCCCTAAGAAAAGTGATTCATTAAATTTACCAATTCTTTCCAGCAAATCTAATTTGAAAATCATACCTGAATTTATTACCGATTCTACTTGACTAAAAGAATGTTTAAAATAAAATAATTTACCAAGTTTTTTCTCTGTGTTTGCAACAATTGGCCCAATTAGATGAATATTTTCGTTATCCTTGGTCAAATATGCAAAATAATTATATAACTCCCTAAAATAGTTGAAGGATAGTATAGCATCCTGGTCTAATATGAAAACATGAGTAGCATTGAGTGTTTTTGCTTCGGCTAATCCCATATTGAGAGCTTTTGATAAGCCAATATTATAATGGTTTTTCCTATATATAATCTGATTCTTCACGCTAGTTGCACCGAACAAATCTTTTAAGTGTGAAATCGGTTCCAATTTATCGCTATTATCAATAAAAATTGCATAATCTAAATCGCCCATAAGCATAGACTGCAAAATTTCTTCGTGTCTTGGAATTTTATTGTATAACACAATTATACATACTTTTAATTCATTTACGGATCTAAAGTTTTGCATTATTCTAAAATGTTATTTACTACTAGTATTAACATTTTAGTCAAACAGAATAAGGTGATGATGTGCTAAGAGCCCACTATAGAGAAGATAAACACATACAGTGAGTTATTTTTCAATCCCCGTTAAAGAAGACAATCGGGACGGTGAACAGATATGAAACCAAAATTTTAATTTAAATCCCAAAATTTAATCTGGTCTGACAAATTCTTTTCCCATAATTATTCGTACAAAAAAACCAGATATCTTATTGTTATTAGTTAAAACTAATTCTACAAGTTTATGGGAATCATGTGAAAAAGGCCTATTCAACAACGAGAAACCAATATAGAGTATGATACCAAGGAAAGTTGGAACAAATAGTGACGTAAGTCCTGTCTGGAAGAATCCAGTTGTAAAGATAACAGCAAGTGCCATGAGACCAGCATTAACCCACATTCTCATGAAAGGCATAAGATTAAACTCATGTTTTGTCAATGAACCTAGTGAAATCATCCTAGGAATTGTGCTGATGCCCCAGGCAGAAATGCTCGCAGCAACTGCTCCGAATAGACCAAAACCGGGAATCAATATAATCGAAATAAGGAGATTTACAACTAGTGCTGCAGCGCCTGAATACAAATATACTCGAGTTCTTCTAACCGCGAGGATAATGGAAGTAATGATGGGTCTAAACGAAAAAAAAGAGTTTGAAAAAACCATGATTTGCAGAATGATGTAATGTTCTGCATAGATCCCTCCTACGAGCACCGAAAGCAATTGCCTTGAAAGAATTGCGGCCCCTATCGATGCAGGTAGACCTACGAAATAAAACAGTTCTGTGGACCCCTGTGAATATTGCTTCAGTTCAACCGGATTTGATGAACCAAAGTGCTGTGATATCTTTGGAAAAAGGATAAATGAAAATGGTGCTGTAATAGCTGTGACAATCGTGGCTATTGTCAATGAATATGTGTATACCGCTGACAATGTCAGATTGGTTAATGCAGGAAGAATTATTCTGTCAACTGTTCCCATTAATGATGTAAACAATGAGCCAAGAAAGACCGGAGTTATATAATTGAAGAATTTTTTTATCATTCCATTTTCCAACTCTTCGTTGGAAAGTTTTGAGTTAATAACGAAAGTAATTGCGAAAATAACAGAAATGCCAGCTCCTATGGGAAAACCTAGACTCACCATCAAAATTTGGGAATGAAAAACACTCAGGACTATTGGAATTCCCATGGAAAGAGCAGAATATGAAATATTTAAAAGAGCAGCATTCTTAAAAGATTGCATACCTTGGAGTATAGATATGAGATAACCTAATCCTATAGTTTCAGAAACATAGATACCCATCAAAATAACAATTTCCCTGTAACTTATTGAATGAAAAAATACTATAGATATAGTTGAAGAAAGTGCAACTATCGAAACGAAAGAAATGATCACCATTACTGCAGAAAGGAACATAAAAAAGGGAGGGAAAGCAAATTTGCCAGTTTTACCATGAATATAAGATATAAAATGCGCAAATCCGAACTCAAGATTTAATGAAAATATTATAGTAAATATCGTTCCAAAACTAAGAAAGAGGGTGATGGCACCTACTTCTACAGCAGGAAGTGTTCTTGCGATTATTATGTAGAACAAAATTCCAAATATTGACTGTAATAGATAAGAAGCACTTACTATGTAAATAGTATTAGTATTAGTCATTTTCATAGCGTCCAGAAAATTGCCAATCTATAAAGGATGATTCCTTTAGAACCTTTCCTTAATCTCGCACTTATATATATATGTCCCCTTATGATTTGCATACCAGGGTATCTACGTTCTCTTTTTCTCTAATTAGTGATTCATGCCCATTAGTTTTTCATTCTGTTTCTATTATCCATTATCGTGTGTTTACGACAATAAGCACTCCAAGGAAAATAGGAAATGTCTGTAATTCCATAAATATATAAATGAAGAGTGATATATTAATCTGAGAGAGCTTTTGCCTCGCTTTCTTTTCATATATTTCTTGGTAAAGTAATATTTTGAACTCCTATTCTATAAGCCTTTTTCTAACATTAATTCCACTTCTTGTTTCTCTAACAATGTAGCCCAAACTTAGGGTTATAGCCAAAACTACTCAAATACGCAGGTGTTAAAAATCCCCCTAAGTTGAAGCATGGGTGTAATCGTCGGATGAAAATTGTATTTGGCACTGTTCGCCCCCTTAAAACATTTATCAACGTAGTTTTCTATCTCACTTGCAAGAGGTTTCGATAGGTCTTTGTTTCTCTCAGACACTTTGCATTACGATGTTTTATGTATTAATATTATTATTTATGAAATTTGCAAGAACTCGGGGATCTAATTGTTTTAAAATGTTTCACGTTTGCAAGAGGCAGAAATCTGAATAATAAATTTAAATAAACACGTAGGAGCTAAAGAAATACCCGACTCTTACATTAAATTCTACTAACTAACTCATATAATTCTGTGAGTTTATTTCTAATATTATTTGTTTTTACTTTATGGGCAAGCCTCAAACCAACCAAAGTTCCAAGCATGACTATTGCTGTCCTTAAAGGTTTAAACCTGCTTCCACCAATATCTTTCCAAGTTACAGGGATCTCTATAACTCTGTATGATCGCAATTTGCAGTGATATAAAATAGCAGTATCTATAGATAGGTTTGTGAGTGTAAGTTTCTGCATGATCTCATTTAGTACGTCTCTCCTATAAGCTTTTAAGCCGCATTGAGTATCCTTTTGCCGTATGCCCAGCATAGCAAAAGTTACGTAGTGATAAATTCTACCAAGGATTATTCTATGTAAAGGTTGTTTTACCGCAATTTTTGATCCCTTTACCCACCTTGATGCTATCGCTACCGGAGATTCTCTTTCAATGCTGTTGAACACTTTCATGATTTCGTTAGAGTCCAGCGAACCATCTGCATCGACGTACCCAATTACTTCACCTTTTGCCTTTCTAAATCCTTCAAGGATTGCACCCCCCTTACCAAGCTTGCTACCATATTCGTATACATCGAATCTTCCGTCAAAAGAATTTGCTATTTCTGCAGTCTTGTCATTGCCGTCACAGACAACAATGATTTCCCAACCTTCTGAAAGCTCATCTCTCAGCTGTTCGAGAAAAGGCCTTATCCTGTTCTCCTCATTATATGCAGGTATTACCAGAGAGTAAGTTGGTGCATTACTAAAAGCCACCTTACGGAAAGAAAGGCCTTGATAATCAATCTCATCAACTAGCCTATTATGCAATTTATAATCTGAATATGAAACAAATTCTGTGGTGGGCGTCACTTATTCCAAAATCACTTTGTCAGTTTAAAAGTTTCTATAGTTACTCTCCATAAAAATATGAGTTGACAAGAAAAATAATATCAATAATATGTAAATTTAAGGCGCTAATTATCTGAGATGAATTTAATCTTTACAATCTTTTCATAGGAATACGCTCTAACACTATCCGCTAGTTCTGTAGAGGTGAAGTCTGAGTCACAATCACTTTTGACACACCCATTTCGGAATTCTTTTCTGATCCATATAAAGAATACGAGATATTACCTGCAATACAGTTTATAGAAAAAGGAAAAGTTAATTTATACATAATGGGGCTGCTGTCCATTACAGAAACATTTCCAGATCTTAACAACAATTCTTGAGTGCCCGAGTAGACCCCGAGCATCATTGATGCGATATTTGTGGTATTAACTGGATGCTGTGAATAGAGGTACACAGTGACGATAAAGTGACCCGGAAAAAGATATAGGGGGGTGCCGTCATATTCTCCAATAATCTGTGTGGCATTTCCTTGGGAAATGCTAATTACGTTATGCGAAAGGTCAGATGAATTTAAGAAAGAATCTCCTGAAATTGTGATGTTTTCCGGAGAGTAGTTCTTCACAGTACCGGTATATCCACGTTGGAGAAGAATTAGTCCGTAGCCTTCAGATAAGATTCCGTATTTTCCTGATTTATACATATCATGTACGATGGAGTAGACACTATTCCCAGGTAGATAGAAATTAAAGTTAGATGCATCAGCAATAGCAAAAATAAGAGGTAGGGATATTTTATCTCGACCAGCATTTACCTGCCAAGAGTTGTTAATTGCCTCATCCACTGAAACGTTATCAAAGCTCCCGAGGTACCCACCCATAAGTAATGCGCCACCAGGAGGTAAAGGCCTGGGAAAAAGTTCCGGGATGTTATTCTGATATACAATATACTGTTCAGAAGATGGTATCATCTTAAGCATTGAACCAAGTTCAGAAAACTGTTGCGGATTGTATGATGTGTTCTGTTGGAAATTGAATTGGTCTCCAAACTGGTTGTTAAGTGGTGAAAATGGTGCAAAGAATATGTTGAAGAACAATAGAATAGCAAGGAAGGCAAAAATAGACCTATGGGTTGCGTTCGATTTGAAAAAAATCCTTTTTTTAGACTTTTTCCCATTCCTGTCATTCCGCCGTTTTACGGAAGGGCCCAAGTAATCAATTAGCCCTATAAACAGGAATGGCACGATCCCTGCCGTGTATTGCCCCTGTAAGACATGTGGGTAGGTGAACCATGTGTAGCTGGAAGACAAGAAGAGATAAAATGCAGGTAAGGTAAGAACAATCCACCTGATCCGTAGAATAGGGAGAAACAGCAACGGGGCCAGAAACAACAGTATTACATATAATCTTATCCAGGTTTGGGAAACTGTAACGGTGTACTGGGAAACTTCGCTATAGGGGATTGTACTGAACAAACCAAAATTCAGGAAACCAAGCGCTGTCCAGATGATCATCAGTATGAAGAGAATGGACATTGAAACCATGCGCCTTCTATCATATTCATATTGCCTCTTCAGTAACAATAGAAAAAGTTCTACAAAAGCGAAAGACATGGGAAAAATGCTATATGGGTACCTCACAATTCCTGCTGTGAAGAAAAGCAATGCCGAGGAGACATAGTTTTTCCTCATATACATTAGATACGCAAACATGAACAGGGGCATGAAAAATGCCTGATAATGAAAATCGAACCACATTATTCCATAGACAGGAAAATAGATAAAAAATGAAAATGCGAGTAGCATGGATTCTTTGGAATTTAGCCCCTTCACTTTTGCTAATAGATAGATTGCTGGTCCAACCATAGAAATTGAGAAAGCTTGAAAAATGATCATTGCGAAAAAGTTACCCGATCCCGTGAGTGGAGAGAGGGGATAGACTATACCTGAATTAAACAGAGTGGATAGGTAACCATGTAATCCAAGGTTCGTGTGGAGTATCTGCCACCCCCTCTCTGAACTTATACCTAGGTCAAACACATAGGAATTGAGCGATAAGATCTTTAGTATGCCTATGTAAGACCAAATACCTGCATATACGAAGGTACAGATGGCGACGTAAGCCCAATGCGGCATAGAAATCTTCATGATTCTTGATTTGGGTTTTTCAATGCCAGTCAAATTGACATCCTCCAATTCGTACTTCTCTACCAATCTAATGGTGATGATTATTCAAAGCCTAAAGCATTTCCCTTCGGTACTTGGGAACCGCATCAGCATAAAGATTATAGCGTTCAGTCTTTATCTTTATAAGAAGCCATTAATCCCTTTAAACTGACAATCACAAACAGCTATGACATTCGAGTGAATGCCGTCTCAAATTTATGAAAACTTTACTGATGAGAATGGTGCGACACTGAACATAATTTGCGAATACATTTCACAGGAAAAGTTCAATTAATTCGGTCTCAAATATTGCAACTATATCATTTTTGCACAGGCGTTTCTTGAGTCTACTGCATTCGTGAACTCAATTCCATGAATGTATGTTTTAAGCATTACTGTTGAGGTAACTCTCAAGAGCAACAATGGAAAAGATTGTTTGAAACCGACAAGTATTTGGAAAAAGGTACCACTAAACTGGAGAGGCAAACCTATCCCAGTTGAAATCGAGAATGACCCTTAAGCAAGTGAAGGCGATCAAGATTGTCAGAGGTGGCCCCAACTGTCGCCGAGAACGACTCCAGAGCAGTGATTTATGCCGCAATGAGGATTCGAAGTTATTAGGAGGATTGAGAAATGGCAAGATAGATACCTAACTTGAGAAATGATCAGTACTATGAAAAGGGAATGAAGCTGTGAAATAATACACGACCTATAGGTAAAATAATAAGTCTAATACCCCTGTACGATTCTGAAGGCAGATGCGAAAAGCATTGATCACAGGCATAACAGGACAGGACGGAGCGTATCTTGCAAAATTTCTTTTAGACAAAGGATATGAAGTTTACGGGATTTATAGGAGACTAAGCACCCCAAATTTCTGGAGACTACAACATCTCGACATATTTGAAAAAGTCAAACTTATTTCTGCAGATCTGTCAGATAGTGGTTCTATCAATGAAGCCATCAGAGTGAGCGACCCAACCGAAATTTACCACTTGGCCGCCCAATCTTTCGTTGAAGCCAGCTTTGAAACGCCGGTTTCCACTGGTGACGTAACAGGCATTGCCATACCAAGAATTCTGGAATCTGTCAGGCATTACAACCAAAAAGCAAGATTTTATTTTGCATCGACCAGCGAAATGTATGGAAATAGCGGTGCTTCGGGTGACAGACTCTTGAATGAAGACGACCGATTCGAACCAATGAGCCCATATGCCGCTGCAAAATTATATGGGTACTGGATTTCCCGAATATACAGGGATGGATATAACCTGTTCACAGTGAACGGGATACTCTTTAACCACGAGTCACCAATAAGGGGACTGGAATTTGTAACAAGAAAGATAACAAATGAAGTTGCAAAGATTGCCCATGGGCTATCCGAAAAAATACACATAGGCAACATAAATGCTAAAAGGGATTGGGGATTTGCCCCGGAGTACGTTGAAGCTATGTGGAAAATGCTTCAACTGAACAAACCGGACGATTTTGTTATTGCAACAGGCGAGAACCATAGTGTGCGTGAGTTTCTCGAAGTTGCTTTTAATGCTGTAGGCTTGGAATGGGAAAAGTATGTTGTCATAGACAAGAGATTCATGAGGCCACTAGACGTTCCCAACCTCATAGGGGACAATTCCAAGTCTATGGCAAAGTTGGGATGGAAACCTAAAGTTAAATTTGCAGAACTGGTAAAGATCATGATGGAAGCTGAAATGGAAAGGTGGGACAAATGGCTGAAAGGTGAGAAGTTTCCCTGGGATGTGCCCAGCTATCCGAATGAAAATGGTATCCTGAAAAGATACATGAGGATGTGACCAGATGTCTGTAAGAAAATTTATACCTATTTCTGAGCCAGATATTGGAAATGAGGAGCTTGAAAACGTAGTTGATGCGGTAAAATCAGGCTGGATTAGCTCTAAAGGACACTATATAACTGATTTTGAAGAGAGTTTTTCAACTTTCGTGGGTACAAAACACGGCGTATCTACTACAAACGGTACAACCGCGCTTCACCTTGCTTTGACAGCCATTGGGATAGGCCCCGGAGATAAGGTAATTGTCCCAAATTTTACATTCATTAGCCCGGTAAACACCATACTATATAATCATGCAACTCCGGTTCTGGTTGATTCAAACAAGTTATATTGGAACTTGGACCCACAAGAAGTCGAAGCACTGATCGATGAGGAAACCAAGGCCATTATTGTCGTCCACCTATACGGACATCCTGCAGATATGAATCCAATTATGAAAATTGCTAGGAAACACGATCTAAATGTGATAGAAGACTGTGCAGAGGCCCATGGCGCTACATACAATGGAAAAAATATAGGTACTTTCGGTGACGTATCATGCTTTTCGTTCTATGGCAATAAAATAATAACAACCGGAGAGGGGGGCATCTGTCTTACGGACAATGATGAACTTGCAGACAGGATGAGGATGCTCCGGGATCATGGGATGAGACCAAATAACCGATACTGGCACGATGAGATCGGCTTTAATTACAGGATGACTAATATTCAGGCAGCCATTGGATTAGCTCAAGTATCCAAGATTGACCACCAAATTGAAAAAAGAAGGAAATTAGCAAAAGCCTACGCGGAAAATCTCCACGATGTTGAGGGCTTGGCCTTACATCCTGAAATGTCTTGGGCAAAAGGAGTCTACTGGCTGTATTCTGTCCTCGTGAAGACTAACAAGAAAAATGTTTCAAGGGACCGGCTCTCGAGAATCCTTTCAGACAAGGGAGTTGACAACAGAAGATTTTTCTATCCGGCGGGTATGATGCCCCCATACAAAGAATATGTTGGAAAAAGGAGTTTTCCTGTATCAGCTGAACTTTCCAATACTGGCATGAATCTACCGAGCAGTTCCAGTGTAACAACGGAAGAAATAGAATATATAGCCAGAATCATCAGAGAAACACTATATTGATATGGTTTCAGAGATTCCGATGTGTTTTCATAAACTTTTCGCCCTAGATCTATTATTTAATTTGTTCCTCCTTCCCTGTCAAGCTACTTCGCCATATATGATCCTCATAATTATTTTCCAATAGTTCCAGATAATTCTCTTTTCTCCCTTTGACCCAGAACATTCTTCTCTGACCACAACACTTTTTAATAAGGATATTTTTTCCCTGAACCTTGATATTTATACTGAAATAGAAATATCAAAAAAACTACACCCTATTTTAGAATAAACCACAGATTTTATCAGTAAAATTTGTGGAAAGTGTGTGGGTAAAAGATATAGAAAAGCGTATTCATCAGATTACGATTTACAATTGTGATGGATCATAACGTATTCAGGGAAGAAATATCATCTGCCCGGAGATATCGTGAACTCAAAAACTTAGAGATGTCCATCCTTGGGATTAGAAACAAGATCCCCATTAGCCTTTTCACTGAATTGAGTGGCAGAGTCAGGGAAAAGATCATGGGTTTTGAATTTCCAGAATGCAATGCATCAAGAATTTCCATAATCTACTCCAATGGCCTCAAGAAAACAATGGAAAAGGAAGAATGCCACATAGCAATGTCCAGGGGGCTGAAGCTTTCCGACTATATATTTTCACATTATGTTTCTGCAAGAGACTACGAGATTGTAGATGAAAATATCATGGACAAATACAAGAGGGAAGATACTCCGGCTTTGACCACCGAGGAAAAGATTTTCAACCAGCCTTTCACAACTATGAGTCCGGATGCTTTGAGAGAGCGGGTTGACTACCTCCTTAAAAAGGTAGATAACCTTGAGAAAATTGAAAGAATTTACTCTGAGAACATCCCAAAAATGGCAAGGGACATGGAAGAGCTGAAGGACAAGGTTGACAAGATCTATAGACGGGTAGTAAACGAGTGATCTAGATAACAGTAATCAAAAGTAAAATATCTCTTTCTCATTTATGAAGTAAAATGAAGGGTGTAATCCTCCACGGCGGTAGCGGAACCAGGCTGAGGCCATTGACCTACACAGACGTTAAGCAGCTCCTTCCCCTGGCCGGAAAGCCAGTAAGTGAGTATGCGCTCCTTAACCTCATTGACATTGGGATAAAGGAAGTAAACATAATTGTGGGTGAAATTGGCGAAAAAGAGGTGAGGGAATACTACGGCGACGGCTCCAAATGGGGAATCAAGATATCATACACTTATCAGGGCAAGCCACTGGGCATAGCCCATGCCATTGGCATGACTAGGGATTTTGTCGGAGATGAAGATTTTGTTATTGTTCTGGGAGACAACTACTTCCAGGACGGGCTTAAAGAACTGCAGGCAAAATTCAAGGATAACCGGTATGACAGCCTTCTCGCACTCACTAAGGTAAAGAATCCAAACCAATTCGGAATTGCTGAAGTCGAAAAAGGTTCCATCATTTCATTAGTTGAGAAACCCAAGAATCCGAAATCTGATCTGGCCATTGCAGGAGCATATTTTCTCACGCCAAAGGTCTTTCCAATAATTGACGGCCTGTCGCCATCCTGGAGGAATGAACTCGAAATCACTGAAGCATTCCAGATTATGCTCGACAGAGGGATGAGCCTGGGATATTCAGTGATATCAGGATGGTGGAAAGACACCGGAACAGTGGATGAATTCCTTGAGTGCAACCGGATGGTCCTGGACAGGCTTCAGGGAAATGGAAACAACAATCCGGATTACAGTCAGGTTTTCGGGAGAGTAAGTATGGGGAAAAATGTCATCCTCGATCCCTC
Source organism: Thermoplasmata archaeon (assembly GCA_021806345.1). Next base: position 24,862 of record JAJZXP010000231.1, read on the forward strand.
CACCAGGATCATGGGGCCAGCTTATATTGGAGAAAATACAGTGGTGGAGAATTCTTACATAGGGCCATATACAAGCATTGGCTCAAATTGCGTCATTAGAGATGCAGAAATAGAAGATTCTGTTGTAATGGATGGATGCAGAATAACACTCCGCAATGGAAAAAGGATCAGGGAGAGCATGCTTGGGCCAAACGTAGAAATCAAACCCTTCGGGAATGACCTGATGCCTATGAAACTGATACTGGGCAGGGATTCAAAACTGGAGCTTTAAACTGCAATGGAAAGCATACTCATCCTCGGAGCAGGGGGGCAGCTGGGGTCTGAATTAATCAAACTCTTTCCGGATGCCGTATATACCCATAACAGAATGGGAAGTGAAAATTATCTCTCCTTGAGGGATTTCACCTCCCTGTCAAGAAAGATTAGGGAAGTATCCCCTGATGCCGTGATAAATGCGGCTGCTTACACAAATGTGGACGGGTGCGAAAGAGACAGGGAGACCGCATACATGGTTAATGGTGACGCTGTCCGCATCATTGCCGAGGAGGCCAGGAAAGCCGGGGCATACCTTGTGCAGGTGTCAACTGATTATGTGTTTGACGGTGAGAGTGGCAATTACACGGAGGATTCCTTCCCGAGTCCGGTGAATTATTATGGCCTATCCAAGCTTGTTGGCGATGTGAATGCCAGGGCCTATGACAATTCGCTTATTGTAAGGACCTCTGGTGTCTATGGCCATAAGAACAATTTCCCCAGGTTTGTCTATGAGAGTCTCATTAAAAAACAGGAGATACGTGTAATGGAGGGGTATTACTCACCCATTCATGCTTCACTTCTTGCAAAATCCATAAAAATGCTACTCCAGAAGAAGAGAAAAGGTGTTTTGAATGTTTCCGGAGACAGGTTATCAAGGATGGAACTTGCTCTCGCCATTGCCCAGGAATTTTCACTGGGTCCATCTACCATTAAGGGCGTCACAAATATTGAAGGGATGGTAGCCAGAAGGCCCTATGATTCCTCGCTGGATATAACCGCAGCGAAGAGGATTTTAGAATTCGATTTCCACTCGCTAAGAAATAATCTCTCTGCGTTCAGGTCAGCACTTGAACAATGAATTATTGTCTAAGATCACCGGGAATGAAAAACAGGTTAACTATTGTATCCATCCACCCTAAGCCACTAACCCTTCTACCTTCGTGCTTCAGTTCGTATCCTATGGATAAAAGAAAGCCCTTCACCTCTGCCTCTAGAGTGGATGAGTGGGTTTCTATTATGATTCTGGGAAGGAACTTCCTGATGGTCGCTTCTCCTCCCTTGAGAACATTCATTTCAAATCCTTCGACATCGACCTTGAGAATATCAGGCTCAAGCGATAGGCTGTCAAGGGTAACAAATTTAACTTTCTCGCTGACCTTGCCATCGTTTGATGACCTGAGCATTGTATTATCGGAAAAAACCTCCTCCTCCTTTCCGGTATCGGAAACAGCAAGATTTCTGAAATCCACAGACGCCCTGTTTACCCTGATTAGGTATAGCCCCCGGTAGTAATTCTGTTTAAGTGGTTCGAAGGCCACTACAACCGCCCCATATTTCCGGTTGCACAAGATGGAATAGTCCGCATACTGTGCCCCTATGTCCACAACAAGTTTCCCTTTTCGCGGAAGGAATTCCCCATAATCCTCGTATATGCCTTGAAGCATCTCGGAATCTGGCGGAAAAACCAGCCTCTGCATCAGGCGGTATTTGATCGCAGACGGATTATTCTTTAAGGCATCATACAGAAAGCCCCAGCGGAATCCAAGGTGAATACCTTTGCGATCGATGCTGAATTTCCTGACATAGTCCCTCTGAAGATTGACATTATGTTCGCTCGCATCCTGTTCAGTCATCTCTATCCCGCACGAATTACAAGGGATTACAATTGAGGAGTAAATTAAATTTGCTGTAATAGTAGTCCTTTTGGCTATCAGAGACTAGTTCATTTATTATAACGGGAAATACATGATGCAATCCACCAAAACCATTTATCTCTCATTCACATCTTAAGCTGTGTCATTCCAATTCAAGCACCTGCTCATACCTGAGGTACAGCTTATAATTCCAAGGCACTTCTCAGATAACCGTGGATATTTCCTGGAGAGCTACAAGAAATCTGATTTCATGGCCCACGGGATAAGGGTTGACTTTGTGCAGGACAATCACTCCTTCTCTTCTACGAAAGTAATCAGGGGGCTTCATTATCAAAACTCCCCCCATGCCCAGGGCAAGCTTGTGAGCGTGATTTCCGGAAAAATATTTGACGTGGCAGTTGACATCAGACCAGGTTCAGATACTTATGGAAAATGGGTTTCCAGTGTGCTCACGGGGGAAGGACACGAAATGCTCTGGATTCCTGCTGGCTTTGCGCACGGATTTCAGGCTTTATCTGATTCGCACGTCATATACAAAGTCACGTCAGAATATGACCATGACTCGGAGAGGGGGATCATATGGAATGATGAGTCCATAGGTGTCAAATGGCCCATGAAGGAACCCATCCTTTCCCAGAAGGATCTGCAGTTCCCTATTCTAG
>JAJZXP010000352.1 GCA_021806345.1 Thermoplasmata archaeon
TTTCCGTTGAAGGATATCTCATCCATACCATCCTCTCCCCTTACCACGATCCCCTGTTTTCCTTCGAATTTGAGAATTTTCAGGAATATATCCTGAGTCATAACATCAGTGCATCCAATAACAACCCTTTCCGGGGAAATTGGGTTGGTGATTGGCCCCATTACGTTAAAGATTGTTTTGAAGCCGAGTTTTTTTCTCACTGGAGAAAACTTACTGAATGATTGGTTCACGGCTGACGCCAGAATAAATGCGAAGTCGAAACTGTAAATATCCCTTTCAACAATTTCCTGATTTTTGGGAAATGCATATCCGCACTGCTCCATAAAGTCTGCGCCTCCGGATTTTCCTGTTATCCCTCTATTTCCATGCTTTGCTATTCTTATACCGAGAGAACTGCATACAATTGATGCTGCTGTGCTTACATTGATTGTTCCCTTCATATCACCTCCAGTTCCAACTATGTCGCTGCATCCATTGATTTTTTCCATATTTGCCTGAGATCTCAAACCTCTTGCAAACCCAGAAATTTCTTCGAATGTCAGGTCCCTCATGGCAGTTGAAGATAGAAAGGCCGCCTTTAATGGATCGCTTGCGCCATCTGCCGAAAGGTAAACTGCAGCCTCTTCCATTTCCTTTGAGGTTGCTTGAACCCCACTCAGAATTTTCATTAGAGTGTTAATATCCATAAACCCCCTCCTCCAGCTGATTTAGTGTGTTTTCAAATTCTTCGTTATTCCTATTTTCAATCGAATTTATCAGGGACGACCCCACTGCAATTCCATCTGCATCAAGGTCCCTGAGTTCCTTTATCATCTGTATTGAATTTATCCCAAATCCAAAAATTATTTCCTTTTCGGGACAAACATCCTTGATTCTTTGAACTATTCTTTCAGTATCAATGGGAACCCTTATTCCTGTAGAGGGCTGCAATCCATGATAAATCCATCCATGGGTGATTTCTGACATTTCTTGTATTACTTTGTCAGGCGTGGACGAATTGACAAATGGTATCAGATCCAGCCCGTTTATTTCCATCTCTTTGGATAGATGAGCCCTGTCCTGAAAATAGTCCGTGAGAAGATCCGGAACTATTGCCCCTGAAAATCCCATGTCCGAAAGCTTTCTAAGGAATTTACTTTCTTCATTTCTGAAAGCGTTATAGTAGACAAGAGCGTAAGATTTCCTTCCGGTTTTGCCTATCCTATTTACCGTTTCCTTTAGTTCTTCATCAGAATAATGCTTTATTGCATTGCTGTGCGTTTTTCTTATTGCCGGCCCATCATAATATGGATGATCGGTGGGTATACCAAGTTCCATGTAGTCAAACTTGTGCTTTAACAGAATTGAGAAATAATTCTGAAATGTTTCCAAATCAGGGAACGGGAAAGTCAGGTATAATGCCAGTTTCATTTATTCACCAAATGATGAAAGATCAAGTAAACCGTGACCGCTAAGGTTGAAAACCACTGTTTTTCCCTGATTCTCTGGTTTCTTGCAATAATTAATTACAGTTGCAATCGCATGGGAGGACTCTGGAGCGGGGATTATACCCTGAACCTTTGAAAATACTTGCATTGCCTTACTGCTTTCCTCTTGGGAAACTTCATCCGTTTTTATCCTGCCATTTTTGATGAGCATTGACAGTGCAGGAGCAACACCGTGGTATCTCAGTCCACCTGCATATATTGACGGTGGCACAAAACTCGCGCCAAGTGAATACATTTTCAATTCGGGCATGATGCCTGCAGTGTCAATTAGATCGTAACCGTATTTGCCTTTGGAAAATTTTGGAACTTCTGAAGCTGCAGTTGCTATCATTTCTGTCCTATCGTTGACGAAGGGGAAAGTGAAACCTGAAAAGTTACTTCCTCCACCTACGCACCCGATCATTGTGTCAGGCTCTTCACCCAATATCTCAAGCTGTTTTTTTGTTTCCAGCCCAATTACGGATTGATGTGTTATAACTGCATTTTCCACACTCCCCATTAGGTATTTTACGTCGTGGTCTAAAGCATACTGTACTGCTTCACTAATTGCTATTCCCAGCGATCCTGTATGATTGGGATTCTCGCTGAGAATGCGTCTTCCAAATTCTGTCAGTTTACTCGGACTCGAGTAAACTTCAGCCCCATAAATGCCCATAATTTTACTCCTAAGTGGCTTTTGTTTGAGGCTTATGCTTACCATAAACACCTTCGACCGTATGCTATTCAAGGAAGCCGACAGTGCTGTTGCGGTTCCCCATTGGCCAGCACCTGTCTCGGTAACAACTTCTTCCACCCCTTCCCTTGCAGCATAGAAAGCCTGAGGGAGCGCGGTGTTGATCTTATGAGATCCCGTGCATGTGGCCCCTTCGTTTTTAAAATATATCTTTCCCTTGAAATTAAGATAAGATTCCAGATTCCTGGCTCTTACAAGCGGAGTGGGTCGTCCGATCTGCGCATATTGATCGCGCACCTCATCAGGAATGCTTTCATACCTGCTTGAAGTAAATTCCTGCCTCAATACCTCCTTGGTAAGAATTTTGTTTAGAAGATCAATTGAAGATCTTTCAGGATCGTGATCCCTGGGAGGTGATAATGGTTCAGGGAGATCTGGAATTATGTTATACCATCTGGTTGGGATTATGTCTTGACTTGTAATGCTGTACACAACTTCCTAATTGAATGTTCATATTTATACATTAGTGTAATTTATTGCTCAATGGATTATTTAATACCACTGTGAATGTATACAGTGCCGCCTGCAAGTTTCTTGAGTTTTATGTTCGTGAATCCCTTATTTTGCATAACTCTTGCGAATTCGTTGGGGGTTACAAATGATTTTACACTTCTGGCAAGATAAGAATAAGAATTTGTGCCTGAAGCCAGGTCAAGAATTTTCGGCATGATTTTGTAGAAGTAGAACCGAAACGCAGGGGCTATTAGATTTTTTCCTGGGTCGAATATGTCCATGTTCACGAAAATCCCATCCTTTGCAAGTATCCGATAGGATTCTCCAATATATGTTTCAAGGGAAGGAACATTTCTGGTGAGAAAACATGAAATGCATCCTGCAAATTCCTCGTCTTCGAATGGCATTTCAACTGCAGAACCAAGGGTAAAATTTACTCCCATCCTGTCCCTGGGGAACATCTCCTCTGTTATGTCCAATGCTTCAATAAGACAGTTCCTGTTTTTTGAGAGAATTTCCTGAGTGACCTTTCCAGTCCCTGCACCAATGTCTGCAATCTTCGACCCCTCTTTCAAGTTTAGGGCATCTACTGCAATTTTTCTCCATTTTCTATCCATTCCTAAGCTCATCAAGGAGTCAAACAGATCATACTTCCCGCTTATGGCACTAAAAACGCCCTTAACTATGCCCTCCTTTTCGTTCCGGTTCATCTGATCATCTTTGCATATTGCCCGTGCGGTACCCCTTCTATTTTGATAATATTATCCGGATCGACTACTCCCATTTCCACTGCTATCCTAATTGTTTTCTTCCCAACGAAATTTCCAATGGTGCAGATGACCATGCTTTCCCTCAAAAACTCCTCTGTTACGTTGATTTCTCCATAGAAACTTTCCTTCACTTCGAGATGGAGAATTCCATCCCTAAGATTTCGTCCAATAAGGTTAGAATCTGCTGCGCTTAGTACAATCTCTCCCTTAACATGGCTCAATTTAGCTCTGATTGATATTTCCATTTTATACCCTGTCTATTGTTCCCGGAATAGGAGAATAAATAAATCCTCTATTTTTTGCAGTCACCAGTATATTACTAATTTTTTCTCTTGACATTCCTCTTGCCTGAGCTTCTCTAATCAGTTCCTCTTCCTTGACAAGCCCATTCCCATGCTCCTTGAGTTCGGAGATTATATCATATATAATTTCAAGGTCAGATCTCTGCCTTGCGCTTGTTCCTGTCATCAATAAGTCTATATCCACTCCACCCTCTTCAGATGAAACCTCCTTGAGGTAGGAATCCACTATTTGCTTTGCAAGCATTGCATCCTCTATGGACACAAATTCAGACAATCTTGCCTTTGCAGACGCCTCCGCCAGTCTGATTGTTGACTCCAGTTGCCTTGCAGTTATTGGAACCGTCTTGAATCTTCCAACCTTCATTCCAGAATTTCTTGTGTAGACATATTCCTCACTGAGGTATTGCACAGCCTCGTCCGTCAGTTTTGGTATGATATTCCCCTTAGCATATGCTACATACTTCCTCAGTGTTTCCTTATCAATCTCCGGTTCATATCTTGACTCAGAATTCTCTTTATGGATGATCTCAACGTTGTTCACTTCCATGCTTTTGTAAATTTCCCCCAATCTGTGAGCCTCCAGTACGTGATCTGCCAGGTTCTTATCCTTCTCGTGGTCTGGATTGTCCATCAATTTGAAAATCACATCAAATCTCGAAATTAGTGGAATTGGGAAATTAAGCTGGGTCAGGAAATCCTCATCGGGGTTGAATCTCCCATTTTTGGGATTTGCAGCTGCTAGCACTGAGCATCTGGATTTAAGGGTCGCCATTATACCTGCTTTGGAGATGGTCACGGTCTGCTGTTCCATTGCCTCATGCATTGCAGATGTGTCTCTATCGTCCATTTTATCCAATTCGTCTATAGATACAAACCCATTATCGGCAAGTACGAGAGCACCTGCCTCCAGCGTCCATCTCCCTTCACCAAATTCGTCCCTTACGGCAGCTGCTGTTAATCCAGCTGCACTAGAACCCTTACCAATCGCCATTACTCCCCTTGGAGAAATTTCTGACATATAACGCAAAAGTTGAGATTTGGCTGTTCCGGGATCTCCGATCATCAATATGTGAATATCTCCCCTGATGATCGTTCCGTCGTTCATCACTTTCCTAACTCCACCGAACATTTGAAGCACTAGTGTTTTTTTAATGTTTTCAAGTCCATATATGGTTGGTGCAATTGAGTTGGCCAATCGGTTTATAATTCTTGGATCCTTGGCCAGTTCTTTTATTTTTAAAATTTCATCTTCGGAAACCTTAATTTCTTCCAATTCTTTTGTGGTTTTCCTAAAATTCATTGCGTATAAATAAATGTTGAATTCTGTTAGCAGATTCCCTGAGTACATCTTCTGTTCTGCCCTTAAGGTTCCATCAATTGTGACCCTGTCACCTGGAAAAAGTTTTCCTGCCACGTCATCTTCCATTATTACAGTTAGTCTTAATGGCTGTGCTCCCCCACTTATGCTTTCAGGATTTTCCTGCAACTCTATTTTTTGTGTGTCTATAAACTGGGAATCTTCCAATATCAAAGAGAATTTCGCCTTTGGCCTTTCTCCCAGGCATTCTGTATTGGAACATCTTTCTGGCTCCTCAAGTTTTCCTTTTGTCTGTAGCATGAAAGATCTTGAACCACAAAGGCTGCATTGGAAAGCAGCATTATATAGCCTAGGTATCACTTCTGTGTTCTTTCTTATTATGCCTGTTATACTGATTATCTTGCCCACATTCAGACTTCTAAGGTTTCTTATATCGATGGAAAGAGTGTCCGGGAGGTTTATGATTCTCAGGTTTACTATGATTGATTTTGGATCCTTAATGAAATAATTTTGGCCCTTCGTAGAGATATATGATCTGAGTTGCCATGTTGCCATTTCCAAAGCTTCGTCAGAATTTTGAAGCACAAAATTTGCAAACTCAGGACTGTATTCATCTAGGTGATCAAATGAAACATTAAGACTCCTTTTCTCTGGA
>JAJZXP010000182.1 GCA_021806345.1 Thermoplasmata archaeon
AGGTTACCAATATCTACTTGCGAATTTCTCTTACACAAATACTGAAGGAATTGTAAATAATGAGAATATAGGAACATATCTCACCGGACAAATCGCTGACGGATTAGATTATTCCACCAATAATTTGACCATTTGTGTGTGGAATAATGCAATGTGGTCAGAATTTAATTTTTATTGGAATCAACACAGTTATTCCAATGCATATAATTTAGGATGGACTTATAACAGTTCAAGTGGGGTAAGTTTCGGTACGGATAATGTATCTTATTTTCAAAACGGAATATGGACACTTCCAAGTGCTTGGGCATTCCCTTATTTAAATGCCCCATATACACCTGGTACAAGTAGTGAAACTTATCACTTACTTATTGTCGATTATGGATTGAATAATGTGGTGTTCACTATAACTCAAAATGTTATAGTACACGAGGAAATTGAACATGTGAGTTAAGTGGAATTATTAAATTTCTTTACTATTTACTTATCTCTTAGAAAACATTGTTGAACGCAACTTGGTTTGCTGTTTCTACATAAAGAGGTTTGAATTTATGGTGTCAAATCCATGAGTTTTGTATAAAACTACCGTGTCTGTGAAAGAATCTTCTTCTTGATCACAATGATCCCCAGCCTGCCCTTTCCGCTACTTCTGAAGTCTATAAATCCATTTTTTTGCAGTATCAGTAATGTAGGCAGTGCACGTTTGTAGCCAACTTCTTTCAATACTGATGTTGTCAGCTTCTCTCCGACTTTAAAATTTGATAAAATTTGTTCGACTTCGCGTTGGTACTTGATCCTTTTTCTCTTATGACTCCCCTTTGCTACCTCTTCAAACGATTGTCTCAGAATCAACATTCCATTATAGTCAAACATCGGATTCATATCTCATCGCTCTCCACCTTCACATCCTTCCCTGGAATAATCCGCTTACATCTCTTGCAGTAATGGCCCACATTTAGATTTCTTATCCCGACAGCCATTAATGGCATCAACTTCTTATGACACTGCTTACAATTAGGCATTCATTACCTTCCTGACACATTATATTGGTCACCCTGTTTTCCTGCTGTTATTTTGTAAGTTTATATCTCATCCGGTTAAACTCCGCCAAGCACTACTGGCGTTATTATGAGATATGAAATTATCAGCCAGATTACGAACATTAGGATCATCGTTTTGTAGCCAAGCACGAGACGGTGAAAGATCAATGTAATTGCTATGGCAATGAATATGGGAAATGCGAGCATAATTCCGTTTAGCTCGTAGTATAAGGATGTGCCTTTTCCAATAGCAAAATCGTTCATAAATTTCAGAATGACGAGAATGATTCCCAGCATAGTCAGAAGCATAGTCCCAAAGATTCTCGGATTGAATCGCGTGATAACGCCTGCCCCAAGCATTTCAGATCATCTTCCTTATGTCAAAAATCTCGTCAAGTATGATTCTTGATCTGCTTCCATCTATGGAGTCAATCAAAATCAATGATCTTTCGTTCAGCTTCAACAATAGGCCATCCCTGAATTTCGGAATTGAAACGCTTGTGATACTCCTCTTCTTTGGCGTAAAACCAACAGAAACAGGTTGCCCAATGAGCCTTAAAGCACCTGCGTAAATGTCTTCACTGGTCATCTAAATCTTCTCCAAGTAGATTTTTACGAACTGTTTCCAGTTAAATTGTGGCATCCCTGCCTTATTCATCATGGGGTCAACCTGTTGTAGAGCTTCTTTGATCCAATGCAGACGATCTCTTATAATGGCCAATTCTTTCATCAGGTCAGCGTATTCAAGCTTTGAAAATCCTCCTGATTGGTAGGTTTTCTCTTTCTCCGTGCCTTTATCCTCTGTCCAGGTTTGTGGTGCATGGATATATCCGCTCTGTTGCTTTGACCTCTCAATCTGATCAGGTAGCCATCTTATATCCCTGCATTTCGGGCACACTCGCAGGATTGGGGTTGTGTGTTTATTGTGCTGTTCATCCGTCCATTGAACTGTTGCAGTATGCATATGGACTTTCTTTCCATCATAACTGCAACGCCGACAATATCTCCCAAGTTTCTTTTCTTCTGAATTAATATCTCTTTGCAGGACTTCTAAAGCCTCGCTGTATGCCATATTAAAAATTTATTCTCGACTACATATTTAATACTATATAAACTGAAAGTCCTACCTGAAAATTGCATTGATATACAGGGAAAGACAGATTTTTAACGTGAAATCTGCCGCGAGTCTATTGTAAAATCAGACCGTTGTGTTTGCAATCGTTCTTGGTAGTGAGTTGGTTCATTGTGAGTCCGACACTTCTTATAGTGTATAATTTGGTGTGTATGTAATCCTCGCCTTTCCATTTACCATGTTGGTTGGTGTGGTGTTTAGCAAATAGCACTACTTGGTCTGGTTCTTCTACTTGTGGATTCTTCTTGTTCTGTTATTGGGGCTTATTTTCCGATGTACTCTCTTTGTATGGGCCTTCACCTTTGTTCCATCTTTTCTCTTGTATGAATTTATCCGTTCTTGGACTTCCTCATAAATCCCTTTGCCAGTGTGATAACCTGCTTTGAATAAGTCTGCGTTACCATCCGTTAACTTATTCTCACCATAGCTAATTAAGTCGCCCTTTGCTTTCTTGAACTCATTTTTCGGGGAATTCTGAAAACGTGCCATATGTTATAAATTCTATATCCTATAAAAACGATTTCATTATCAGGTCTCTGTTCGTCTTCCAATAACATAAAAGACGACATAATGCCAACTACCTCTAAAGAATTTCCATTTCTTGATGAAACTTTTTTGTAAGTTTTTCGCAAGTTATGGTGTGTAGCAACAATAAACAGTAATTCTTGTGCCCTAATAATTCCCGGACACATACATCTAAAATACATAAAACTGCCAAATGCAGTCATAAGATCAAGGCATTTCTGAGAGGTATAGGTTCAAAAACCCATTAAAATTGTTTAAAATGTGTTATGAAGTTATTTCCGAAAGATATAAACTTATGATTTAAGCCTGGCAGAAGTAGTTCAATGACTATTATATCAATGGGGTTGTAAATGTCCAATATACAAAAGATATAGGAAATTGTATATTTGTCTGGCAATTTATCAACGGATAATTATGGTCGATAAAAAAGAAACAGTAAATGAATCCACTGTGATAGGATTGGAATTTATGGTAGTGCGACTCAATGAAATGGTTGATGAAATTCATGCATGGAATAGGCTATTGAAATATCACACAGGACAGCAAAAGAAGCACACCATCGGAACTCAGAAGGGAAGTTATCGCTATAATCCGAAAACAAAAAAGCTGGAAAGGTTAGACGAAGAAGGCAATCTTATAAAGAGCTATTAGTAAGGTACATCTTACAAACATAGGAAACTACGGTACTTCTAAAATATGGATATGTTCATGAGATAGTGTAATTAGGTCAAATTGAGAAAACAGGATAAAACAGGAAGGAAAAAGATACACATTTCCTGTTTTCGAATTACTGATTTTTTCCCTTTTATCCCGTATTTATTTTTAGATGAACCTACAAACGGGAGAAACTGGAAAAAAATTTTGAGAATCTTCAAAATTTTCAATTCAGTGAAATGGGTATTAGATTCAATTATAGCCTTCCTGTTTGCTCGGTTTGCTCACGGACCCTTAAAAATAAGGTAAAAATCAGTGATCAATGTCTTCCTGTTTCTATCCTGTTTGCACTGTTTGTAAGTCTTGGTGTTGTTTAAGATAACATAAAAGAGTGAATTTTCCCTTCGTTCTTCAGTCTGTTCAATTCATTTTCAATTTGTTCATAACTGATCACATCGGAAGGAAACAACAATCTTTTCGTTTTCCCTCTGTCTGGCTTAACATTAACGATTATTATCTTGTCCAGGTCAGATAATTTCTTGTAAATGGATTCCAAATTATCGTATTTTGTTGCTTCGTATATTGAGGTGTGCAACGAACCGAGTTTTCCAGATTTCTTTCTTGAGGCAAAGTTCGACTTTATTAACTCAAGCACTCGGTTATGTTTTTCATCCACTGATCTCAATGATTCTTCCAGCTTCTTGAGCTCATCAATATATCCTTTTGTCGTCTCCTTTACAAGTTCAATTGCCTGATCCAAGTGTTTTGGTTCAACAGTCCATTCTCCCTCAGCCAAAGCAAAATTTATGGCTATCCTGTTTAACAGATGGGGATCTTCGAATGGGTATGAAAATGAATCCTCTTTAGACACCCTATTAACTGCTTCATGTCGTATTTGCTCCAGCCTTTTCAGAATTTCATTGTCAAAGTGAAGCTCAACAAGCGTAAATCCCGGGACTGCCGTAGGCGTTCCCTCACCATTGTCTATAATGTTGAAAGTCAATCCAGACTGTATTATCAGTTCTGCAAGGGTTATGAGCCTCCTTGTGAAAACTTCTTTGAATATCTGAAAAAGCTGATTAGCTTTTGGCCTGTAAGCTATTGAATCATCCACCATATCATGTGATCTCAAACTCACATCCCAGCATCTTCTTGCTAATCCTATTCTTAAAAAGTTTCCATTAAGCTCACCGGGGTGCATTGTTGCTATCATCGTAGCATAATATCCTGCTTCAATCTTCATTCCCTTTGACGGATCCTTCAGTGATTGGGTAAATCTCTTGCCATCATACACTTGCAGGAGAAGGGTCGTTCTGCCTGCATCATATTTTCCTGAATTCTCCATCTTGATTAGCGTATAGAATTCATCAACACTGTAGTGTGCGAATCTCTTGTTTTCAAAGACTTTTATCAGGCCTTCAATGCTTCCATCAAAAGTCAGCGACTCGTTTTCATGTATTACTGGCATTGATTTCAGAGTTCCCTCCACATCCTTTGTAATGTCATCGCACAGTTGCATCAATGAAGTCTTATGAAAGAAATCGGGCCTCGCAGATAGGATGAGAAATATGTTTGGTCTCGGTTTTGTTATTTCAAGTCCTTTCACTTCAAAGTAAGAACCCAACACCCTCGATATTGTTGTCAGAACCACTGGCATGAGCGCAAGTTGACTATATCCAGCGCATCGGGCCCAGTGATGGACGAATTCTTTGAGATTAAGTTCATGCACCCTTTTGTCTACAGATTCCGAATCTAACCAGATGGGTGTTATATACTGCTCTGCTTCATCCAGTATCACATCTTTTTCATCCGCAATCTCAATTACTGGCACTTCCACACGATTTATATTGTTGTTTTCTATATTTTCCATTAAGATCACTACCTGCTCCTGTTTACCGACAGGGGCTCATTTTTTCAATCTGATTTATTATTTTTAGGGTATTTGATAAACAATCCATTTCCAAGATCTTCAAGTTCTACGTAATCGCCTATCTCTATGTCATGAAGTCTGGTTATCCATTTTGGGATGATCAGATTGCAAGTTCTGTATTTCCGTGCACCCTGTCCATAGAGTTTTCTTTTTATTACATCTGGCATAAATAATAATTTTGAACTAATATTTAAAACTATATTTAGTTATACAATATGTTGAATACGGCTTCTGCGAGTGATCTAAACTTACTAAAATATAACTATATAGAAGGTGATCTGAAAAAACTAAAACCGAGGGCTAACCTCTTTGCCATAATTGTAGCCCCACCCGATGAGTTTCATAAATCTTCCTGGATAAGATATGAGGATGAATTAACAGAGGAAATACTGGAGCTTGTG
>JAJZXP010000216.1 GCA_021806345.1 Thermoplasmata archaeon
GATTCCTATATGTACATCTAATGTATCTAATAAAATGCCCAGGGGATACACCAGTTCTAATACATCAGTTCATTTCATGAACTATCATTTTGTCTGGTGCCCTGAATACAGGAGAAAAGTAATTGTCGATGATGTTGAAACCCGGTTACAGGACATAATCAGGAATACTGCAGGGGAGAACAACCGGGAGATCATTGCACTGGAAACCATGCCGGATCATGTTCACCTGCTCATAAAAGCTGATCCGACAATAACACCAAACAACATTATTGCAAGGATAAAGGGCAGGAGTTCCATTATACTGAGTAACGAATTCTCCACCCTCACAAGCAGATTGCCCACACTGTGGACACGGAGCTGTTTTGTCTCCACGCATGGACAAGTATTGCTGTCTCCAACGATCTTGAATGCACTAACATGTAAATAGCATTTAGTAATAATACTATGCATATGCACAGTATTGACACCGAAAACCATGGGAAAAAACACAGGGTATCAGGAGATTGGGTAAACCTTACAGGGACCAGAGGAAATGGAAGGAATACAATGAAGAACTTGTAATAAGGGGAAAGATGATCTTTGATCCGGATTTCAGGGATCAGTGGGAATCAGAACTGAAAACAATGAACATGGGAAAGAGGGGGATCGCCATACCTCTTTCCTGAATCGTTCATGAGCCTCATGGTGATCTGGCACCAGTATCTTGTTTACAGGGGACTGGAAGGCATTGCAAGATACCTGGTGGATCTTGGCATAATACTATATTACGGCGACTAGACAACAGTATGGCACAGAATACATGACATGAAGCCTGTTCTGAACATATCAGGCATGAAATATGCAGAGATCGGCACCGATGGAACAGGAATGAAATCGAACAATGCCGGATCTTACAGGATAACGAAATATGGAGATCCGGATGCAAAGAGGAGAAAGCATCTTGTTGTCATAATCACCGCTGATGTCAGAACGAAAAGGATCATGGGAATTGAAGCGCATATTGAGGGGGACAGGCCCATCGGAGCCTGAAACTGCACAGAAATATGTCATGGATGCAGTCATGAAAGGAATAAAAGTTACAGAATTCTATGGTGACGGCGCATTCGACACCAATGATCTCTTCACACTGGTTCATACCATTGGTGCATCGCCCATCATAAAGATAAGGAAGAATGCATCCACTGATCACCACAGAGGATCGAAATACCGCAGGAAAGCCGTAAGGGAATACAGGGAGAAGGGGTACAGGCAGCCGGCGGTAGAGAATAACTATGGCATGAGATGGCCGGGGACAGAAGGAGTATTCTCCGCAGTCAAGAGGAAATTCGGTGAGAACTGTGTCAGCCGATCAGTTAAGGGTCTGGAAGCTGAGGGATACCAGAGGACCTGGGTGTATGACTATATAAATCAGAGGGCAAAAACGGAGGAGAAATCTCAGAATTAAAGGGAAATTGGAAGGAAATCAGGAGAATAGTTGGCAGTTAAGCTGATTGGAAATTAATTGTTAAACACAGCAGTAATATTGTAAACGTTTATATGGGGTATATTTATTCTTAAAATATAGTTGAATTAGTGTATATCAATCTTAATGGATGGAAATGATAGAAATGTTTGAGCATATCGAAGCATTGTCTCCGAAATCTGAAATTGTTAAGGAATTAAAAAAGAGATCCATGAACATGTTTAACGGAATACCAGAGGGCAGCGGAGAGAGAAATAGAGCTAAATTATATAAAAAATACCAGAAGATTATGGAAGAACAAATTCTCCCTAGGCAAGACGAGTTTATTGATGCTCTCACTGATCTTGTTAAAGATTATCCAAGTGAAAATGAAATAAAGAAAGCTAAAGATCTATTCTTAGAAGTTCTCAAGACAAAAGTCAAAGAAAGTGTGGAAGATAAAGAAGAAGGAGTGAGTTTAGCAGAAAGAATTACTATGCTGGAAGCTAGTATTCCTTTGGAGGAAAAAAATAATCTTTATAGGGGAGAACTTAAGGAATTAAAGAAAACAATGGAGAAAGTAATAACCGAAATGGTTAAACTTAATTGGGCTGAACTTAGCGAGGAAGACTCAGAACGTCTTTACGCTTTCTCAGAAGTAATTTCAATGTCTAGTTCTATTATAGATTCGTTGTTATCGGAATTATCTTTGAACAGCAGAGCAGACTTGGGGAAAGGAATCTCGGTGTTGTTTTATCTTGTTCTTCGTGCAGATGCATATCTGTTGGGTAAAATTTCACGCGATTCACTTACTTGGACAATATCCTCGGTACAAACTTATGCTTACGCAAATGCTACTTATCTAATTGCAAACTAAGATCTAAATGTCTATATTTTACCCTGATACGTCAACCATCATGTCACTATTTGACGAAACAGAGCCGCTTCACAATAAAGCAAAGGATATTTTGCGCCAATACAAAATAATGGATGTCTTTGTGTCTACAATAGTTCAAACTGAATGGCAGAGCAGGACAATGAGAGAACACAGAGAACTAGTGCTGAAGACGATAGTATTAATAGACGCCAAAAAGGGTAAAGGAGATTCTATGATGACTGCCACAAAATTTAACGTATTGGTTGATAATGCCGCAAACATAATCCGAAGTAAACCTACTATTGAAAGCAGAAAATTAGATAGGGCTAGAGCAAACCTACAAAAGGAAATCGCGCGTTCATTCAATAGCATTTCAGGTGCACCTGTTACAAGCCGTTCAATAGATTATCTCAAAGAGCAAATAATTCGTATAAACTATGCTTTTTATGAAAAAGGCCAAGGTGTAATTGGATTCTTTATTCGGCATGGCTATAGGCATCCGGGCGTAAACGAAGATGTCGATAGTGCCGTGAAACAGTTTTTATCTGAACACGAAACCGGACTAGAAACACAAGATTCCATGGTCCTTGCAGATTTGTTAAGATATGCCGCGTCAGATTCAAACAATTATGACTTTGTAGTTGGGGATAAGAACTTTTATAAAAAGGGAAAGGAATACATTAAATTGTATGATGATGTGGCATCGAGAGTTAAATTCAAACTTCTTTCGGCTCCGTGAATTAAATAGTCCTTTGTAATTCAAAAGTGAATTTGATGATCTCCGTATAAAAGTAATTATAAAGAATGCATGATCAATTTAGAGTATTAATTTTACAAGTTTTTATATTGCCATCGGGAAATGTTCCAGAGGAGGTATCATTAATCTTACACAATTTTTAGGACATTACGCACGATAACATTTAGACCCCGTTATAATTGTAAGATATAACAAAGAAGGGATTGATTTGACTGAAACAAATATTCTGGAGATTAGAGCTTCTCAGATCAGGTCTATCGTTGCTGAATATTTACAGTGTCTTAAAGAGAATTTTCCAAGAGTAATTTCCGGGCATTATGACCCAAGAAATGTTATCATCCAGTCTTCAATGATTTCCCCATGCGACAATAAATTGCAGATCATCAACAAAGCTAGAATGGAGCTCCTTGATTTTGAAGCTTATGAGAAAACTGCAATTTTTCTGATTGACATTGAGAGGTATCTTGTGAATTTTGACCATTATTTTTATTGGTCATTCGGGGCAGATATTTTGCAAGTAATGAGTGGGAAATTAAATTCAGTAGATCCTGATATTATCCAGCGGTTTTTCCTGCTGATGGACGTAATTTTCAGTAGAACATATAATCCTTGGGAAACTCCGGACACAAGAAGGGTTAGGGAAGCACAAAATGCTTTGTTGCCAAGAATGTATAGCCAAGCCAAAGAACATATTATCATTGCTCACCTGGCCTATCCACTCATTGATGGGTTGTTAAAAGAACACTGGAATAACTGCGTACAGGATAACCGGAATAATCCAGAGTTATCACAAAAGCAATTTTTGTCTGAGGATGGGGAGAACGTGCCGTTGAATAGGTTATTAAGATCCAAAATCTCTAATCTGGCATCTCTCCTGAGGGGAGTTGAACATTTCACCAAAAACAGTTTGTTGAAAGAAAATCTGTCATTATTTAGGGAACATTTTAAAGAAGCCTTTTCAGAAATGTATAATGATGGAAAGCCATATGATATCATCTTCAATCAGCGTAACTCACTGCTTCATGGGGGAAAACCTTGGGAAAGATTGTTTGCTGCCCTCGTTAATCTGGTATTCGTTCTCATCAATGCGTTTTTCAATGAAAAAGAGTTTAAGCAAGCGAAACAACAGGTAATTCAAAGATTATCTCAGAACTTTACTCCGTTCCAAAATATGTCATACTATCCCCCCATATAAAATGGGTTGATCCTTTACGAATCCTTCTTGTCAATCTTCTATAAAACTATAGGATCATGAAGATTAGTTTACCAACTCATACCCAAGTAATTTCGCCTGCTCCAGTACGATGATTGTGGCTTTCTCCTGCTTGTCAGACGGATATCCATACTTCTTCAGGATCTTCTTCACTATGAGCCTGAGTTTCGCCTGGTCATTCTCACGGACGGACCAGTCTATGGTTATGTTCTTCTTTACCGTAACCACTAGTTCTTTAGCGATTTTTCTAAGTGCTTCATCACCAAGAACCTCCTTTGCACTCTCATTATCTGCCAGAGCGTCATAGAATGCTACCTCATCCTCATTTAATCCAAGATTCTTTCCCCTGTTCTGCTCCTCCCTGATCTTCTTTGCCAGGTCTATGAGTTCCTGTATAATCTCGGCTGTCTCAATACTCTTGTTTGTATATGCCTTGATGGCCTTTTCCAACAGATCAAGGAACGATTTCTGCTGAACAATATTCCTCTTTAGTCTTATCCTGATCTGATCATTAAGGAGTTTCTTCAGCATCTCAAATGCAAGATTCCTTTGCGGCATGTCCTTCACTTCCGCAAGGAACTCATCTGACAGTATAGATATATCAGGCTTATTCAGGCCAGCCGCTGCGAAGATATCGATCACACGATCCGATACAAGTGCTTTTGATAGTATTTGCTTTATCGCTGTTTCAGATTCACCTGAATCCACCCTTCTTGATTCGGTGTTCTTTATGAGTGCTGATCTAACAGCCTGGAAGAATCCAACATCATCCCTGATTCTGAGGGTAGAGGTTATAGCAGACCGCCTCTACGAATCAAAAATAAGCGATTTAAGAGGGGGTGATGGAAATCTAATGGTAAATTATGCGCCCCATTTCTGTTTTAGTTCTCCATCAGAGGGTGCTTACTTTTATTCAACTATTAATATATCCTAAAGTGGAGACTGGGAGCATATAAAGAAAGTCAAAAATTCTTAAGATACACGTACGATTTCATTGATTGCAAAGGTAGTTTTTGTAATGATTTCTTAAAAACTAAACCGTATATAGAATGGGCCCGACCGGATTTGAACCGGTGACCACCGCCTTGTAAGGGCGGTATCATAACCACTAGACTACGAGCCCCTTCTCTGTGAATTTAACTCATTATAATAAATTTCTCTATATTATAACGAAATGTTGAAACCACCGTTTTCTTTTTTGGGTTAATGTGTATTGTTACTAATCTCAGTATGGGAAAATTATAAATAGTATTATTAACCGGATTAATATGAGTCACCGGATAATCAATTGGTTAACTTAGTTAGAAGATCGTTGGCTGAAATGCTTGGAACTTTTATTTTTGTTTTGTTTGGTCCGGGAAGTGTTGTGGCATTCATGGCTGCATTTCA